>USSI01000001.1 GCA_900557315.1 uncultured Butyricicoccus sp.
ATCGGCAGGGAATAGATACCCTCCTTGGCATAGCTGGAGTTCGCCTCCCGCAGCCCTTCAAAGATGTCCTCGTAGTCGGTCATGCCCACATTGGGATCTGTAATATAGGGCTCCAGGTTAACCACATAGTCGGTCTGGAGGTAGTCAGCCACATAGGGGCGCAGGGCCAGGGTCACATCAGGGGCGCTGCCCGCCTTGATCGCGCCCACCACGCTGGAATAGAGCTCACTGCTGCTGCCGTTAAAGGTGGGGACCACGGTAATACCCTTCTCGGCACCTATCGTTTCATTGAACTCCTCCACCAGCCCTTCCAAAACCTTCAAGTGGTTCTGATTGGAGATGGAGTGCCAGAACTGGAGTTCCACAGGGCCGGAAAGGGTACCCAGTTCCCCGGCGGGGGTTTCGGCCCCGCTGGGGGCCGGTTTGCTGCCGCAGGCCGCCAGGGAAAGGCCCAGGGCCAGGGCAAGGCTTACGCTGATGAGCTTCCGTTTCATCGAAAATTCCTCCTTCTTTTCTTTCGTGCCATATGCTTTCATTGTGTTATTCAAAGCCCGGCAGGCCGGGCAGGATCTTAACCCTTGATGCCGCCCCGCGCCACGCCGGCGATGATCTGCTTTCGGAAGACCAGGAAGAAAATCAGCATGGGTACAATGACGATCGTAGCGCCGGCCATCTGCAGATTTACCTGGGAGCTCACCGCATCCCGGAAGTGGAGCAGACCGATGGGCATAACCCGGTGGGCATCGCTCTTGGTGACCATAAGGGGCCAGACAAAGGAATTCCATTGGCTGATAAAGGCCAGAATTCCAATGGTAGCAATGGCATTCTTGTTCATGGGGATCATGACTTTCCAGAGGTAGCGCCAGTCGCTGCAGCCGTCCACCTTGGCCGCTTTGTAGAGGATGGAGGGGATCTGCATAAAATACTCCCGCATCATATAGATATAGAAACCGCTGGCCACCGTTGGCAGAATAATGCCCTGAAAGGTGTCCATCCAGCCCAGCTTGGAGATCGTGATGAAGTTCTGGATGATGAGCAGCTCTGCGGGGATCATCATGGTGGACAGGCAAAGCAGAAACAGCAGCTTTTTGCCCCGAAATTCGTAAATGGTAAAGCCGTAGGCAGACAGCACGGTAAGCACCAGGGTAAGGAGGGTACCGCCGCCCGCCACAATAATGGAGTTGCGCAAATAAAGGCCAAAGGGGGCGACGGCAAGAGCCTCCGTGTAATTTTCAAACTGGGGCACCGCAGGGAACAGGGTTGGCGGGATGGAGATGGCCTCCGGCAGTGTTTTCAGGGAGGTAAAGAGCATCCACAAAAACGGGAAGATCATGACAAAGGCTCCAACAGTCAGAACGGCGATCTTGACCGCCTTGCCCACGTTCTGTTTCATATCCGACCCTCCCTTATACATAGTATACAAACCGCTTGGAGACCCACTTCTGAATCACCGTCAGGGCCAGTACGATGGCCAGAAAGATGATGGCCGCCGCCGAGGCGTAGTGAACCTGTCCCCGGTTGAAAAACATGTCATAAATATAGTAGACCATAGTGATGGCGCTGTTTCCAGGCCCAGCGCTCTCCCGGCTGAACATAGCATAGACCTCGTTGTAGGTCTTAAAGGCATGAATGACCGAAACGATGGTGACCATCCAAAACGTGGGGGAGAGCAGGGGCATGGTGATGCGGAAGAATATCCGGTGCGCTGGAGTGCCGTCGATTCGGGCGGCCTTGTAGTACTGCTGGTCGATCTTTTGCAATCCGGCCAGGAACAGGACAATCTTAAACGCCATACCGCTCCAGATGGTAAAAATGGTCACCGCCACAATGGTCAGGTTGGGATCGGACAGCCACTTCTGTGGCTCCAGCCCCAAAAACTCCAGAAAAAAGTTGATGTAGCCGTATTCCGAGTGGAAGAGCCAGCGGAACACCAGGCCGATGGCCAGGGTGGAGGTGACATAAGGGAGAAAATAGAGTGTCTGAAACAGTCCCTTGGTCCGAAGCAGGGAATTGATGAGCAGGGCTGCCCCCAGGGAGAGCACAATCGTGATAGGTACGCCCACCAGAACAATAAACATGGTGTTGCGCACGGCCAGCCCGAAAGCGGGATCCTGAAGCACGTACCGGAATGAATTGAGGCCGAATCCCGTGCCGGTGTCGGTAAGGTACACGTAACTCTGGTAAAACCCCATCCGAAGCGTCATGAGGATGGGGTAGACCACAAAGACCGCCAAAACCGCAAAGGCAGGGAGCAGATACAGATATGCCTTGGCGCTGCGCCGGGTGTTGCCCAGCGGATTTTCTGCGCGGGCCGGCTTGGGGCTCCTCATCCCGCCACCTCCGCATCCAGCCGTGCGCCGGTCTCCGGGTCAAAGATATAGACCAGGCGAGGCTCCAGGGTCAGCTCCACGGCGTCGCCTGCCGCCACACCGGCGGTGATGTCCAGAATGGCGCGGGCCCGCTCCCCTGCCAGTGAGAAGGTAACCAGCAGATCCTTGCCCCGCATCTCCACAGCCTCAGCCGCAGTCCGAAGCCCCTGCCCCAGACGCCACGCCTCAGGCCGGATGCCCACCAGGACCGGCCCATCCGCCGCGCCGCGCACCCGGAGCATGTAGTCCTCTGCCAGACACACCGTTCCGCCGCACACGTCCAACCGAAAGAAATTGATGGGGGGATTCCCCAGAAAGCCTGCCACAAAGCGGTTGGCGGGATTCAAATACATCTGTTGGGGTGGACACTGCTGCTGCACCACGCCGGTCCTCATCAGCACGATCTCATCTGTGATACTCATGGCCTCCTCTTGATCATGGGTGACGAACACGGTGGTGACGCCCGTCTCAGTCTGGATGCGGCGAATCTCTTCCCGCATCTCCAATCGCAGGCGGGCGTCCAGATTGGAAAGGGGTTCGTCCAGCAAGAGGATATCAGGCCGCTTGACCAGCGCCCGGGCAATGGCCACCCGCTGCTGCTGGCCGCCGGAGAGCTGGCCCGGCTTGCGCTTGAGGAGATCCTCGATCTGCACCAGTCTGGCCATCTCCAGGGTACGGCGGCGGATCTCCTCCTTCCCCTCCTTGTGGTTGACCAGAGGGAAGGCGATGTTTTGCTCCACCGTCAGATGGGGATAGAGGGCATAGTTCTGAAACACCAGACCAATGCCCCGCTTTTCTGGGGGCAGGGCCGTCACATCCCTGTCTCCAAAGAAAATCCTTCCGGAAGTAGGCGACTCCAGCCCTGAGATGAGGTAGAGTGTCGTGGACTTTCCGCAGCCGCTGGGGCCCAGCAATCCGGTCAGCTTGCCGTCCTGAATCGTAATGCTGACATCATTCACCGCCTTGGTTCCGGAAAAATCCTTGACCAGATGCTCCAATCGCAGTTCCATGGCGCAGCTCCTTTCATTTATTTTGCTTTTTATTGTCTCCATTGTATTCTATATCATTTTTCTTGTCAATAAAGGTTCAAAATTGCAGTTTTTGGTCTGTTTTTTAAGCTTTAATTTCATATAATCTCTTTATTTGATAGTATGTTATCAATAATCTTCTCTGAAAGAGATAAAAGGCGTTGAATTATCATTTTTTAAAATTTGGCTTTACAAAAAATGTACAGAATATCCAACTAATTTTTGCTTTATTCTTGCCAGAGATCCGGTTTTATGATATTCTCTCCCTAGTATTTAATTAAGTATGGGAGGATTGCACCATATGAGTCTCAAAAAGATGACACGTATTGATAAAATCTCCCAGCTTTTGATCGCCAAGACGGGCGTATCGATTCGCGAACTGGCGGTGGAGCTGGGGGTATCTGAAATTACAATCCGCCGGGATCTGAAGCAGCTCGAGCAGCAGGGGACGGTAAAGCTGGTCAACGGCGTGGCCATTCATCGCGCCGCCCAGAACCCCCACAGCACCCTTCCCGAGTACAATCTGGATTACGAGGTTCTCCACTTTGGAGACCGGAAGGCCCGCATCGGCAAAAAAGCCGCCTCCCTCATTGAACCCAACGATGTCATTGCCATTGATACCGGCTCAACCTGCTCCTACCTCACACAAAATCTGCCCAGCGGCGTCCACCTGACCGTGCTCACCTACTGCATGAACACCCTGGCCCAGTTGACCACGCATCCGAACTACGACGTGATCTGCGCGGGCGGCTACCTCTATCCCAACACCCGGATGTTTTATAGTCCAGAGGGTATCAGCCTTATTAACCGCACCTGTGTAAACAAGGCCTTCCTCTCCACCGCCGGCATCAGTGGCAAGCTGAACGTCACCTGTGTGGCTCCCCATGATATGAACGCCAAGAGCGCCCTGATGGAGAGCAGCCAGACCAAGATCCTGCTGCTGGACTCCTCCAAGTTCAGCAAAATCTGTCCCACGACTTTCGCCTACCTCTCCGATTTTGACATCATCGTTACGGATGACGAGCTCTCAGCCGAATGGCAGGGCTATATTGCCGACCTGGGCATTCAGCTTTTGCTGGCCTGAGCGGGCAGCCGCATCATTTGCATGAACCCCCATGCGTACAGGACGCGCCGCGAAACTATGCAAAGGCTTAGGCGCATGAAGTGTTCGCGCATGTGGGCCGTACCGGCCTACGCGCTGTCATCTTATGGCCGTGCCGCTGCAAGCGGCGCATGGGCAAGTTTGCTATGCTCTTGCAGAGCAAAAGGGCCGGACGAAATAATCCGTCCGGCCCTTTTTATGCCGTATGCGCTCTTTACTTGATGGGCTCGCCGGCCTCTTTCTTGGCCTTGATCTCCTTGAGGGCGGCCTTGTAGCTCAGGTTGACGCGGCCCTTGTCGTCGATCTCCATGACCTTGACCCAGACCATGTCGCCTTCCTTGACAGCGTCCTCCACCTTCTCGATGCGGTGGTCCGCCATCTTGGAGATGTGCACCATGCCGTCCTTGCCCGGCAGCAGGTTGACAAACGCGCCGAAGTTCATCAGGCGGACAACCTTGCCGTAGTATATCTCGCCCGGCTCCGGCTCCTTGACGATCGCTTCGATCATCTTGCGGGCCTTCTCCGCGTCAGCCGCCTTGACCGCCGCGATGGTAACCGTGCCGTCGTCGTCGATATCAACCTTTGCACCCGACTCGGCAACGATGTTCTGGATCACGCTGCCGCCCTTGCCGATGACCTCACGGATTTTGTCCGGATGGATGTGCATGGTGGTCATCTTGGGCGCCCACTCGGATACGTCCGCGCGCGGCTCCGCGATGGCCTTGAGCATGATCTCGTCCAGGATGCCGTAGCGCGCCACGCGGCACTTCTCAAACGCCTGCTTGATGATGTTCGGGGTCAGGCCGTCCACCTTGATATCGACCTGGATCGCGGTGATGCCCTTCTTGGTGCCCGCAACCTTAAAGTCCATATCGCCGTAGAAGTCCTCTACGCCCTGGATGTCGGTGAAGGTGGTCTCCTGGCCGCCGTCCGTAATCAGGCCGCAGGAAATACCCGCAACCGGCGCCTTGATCGGCACGCCGGCGTCCATCAGCGCGAGGGTCGAGCCGCAGACCGAGCCCTGCGAGGTCGAACCGTTGGAGGAAATAACCTCGGAAACCAGACGCAGCGCATACGGGAACTCGCTCACCGGCGGGATAACCGGCAGCAGCGCGCGCTCCGCGAGCGCACCGTGGCCGATCTCGCGGCGGCCGGGGCCGCGCGACGGGCGGGTTTCGCCGACCGAGAAGGACGGGAAGTTGTAGTGGTGGATATAGCGCTTTTCGGTCTCCTCGAAGATGGTGTCCAGCTCCTGCACGTCGCCCAGCGTACCCAGCGTGCAGGTCGTCAGCACCTGGGTCTGGCCGCGGGTAAACATGCCCGAACCGTGTACACGCGGCAGCACGTGCACCTCAGCCGCCAGCGGACGTACTTCCTCCATGCCGCGGCCGTCTACGCGCTTGCCGTTTGCCAGCCAGCGGCGCACAATCTTCTTCTGGAGCTTGTCCACGCACTCAGCGAGGTTCGCGCCGTGCTCTTCCTTGTATGCTTCGTCAAGGCCTGCCTCGAACTCGTCAACGATCGCGCGCACGCCCGCGTCGCGGACGGTCTTGTCGTCGGTGTCCATGGCGACCTCGAACTTGTCATTGCATGCTGCTTCCAGCTTATCGAACAGGTCGTGGTCGATGTCGTGATGCTCATATTCGAACTTGGGCTTGCCGATCTCGTCCTTGATGCCCTGGATGAACGCACAGATCTTCTTGAGCTCCTCGTGCGCCTCCATCAGGGAGTTAAACATCTGGTCCTCGGGCACTTCCTTCGCGCCCGCCTCGATCATGACAATCTTGTCCTTGGTTGCGCACAGGGTAACGTCCATCTCGGAGGCCTTGCGCTGCTCGGAGGTCGGGTTGATGACGGTCTTGCCGTCCACAATGCCGACCTGGCAGCCCGCGACAACGTAGTCAAACGGGATGTCCGAGATCGAAACCGCGATCGAAGCGCCCAGCAGCGCTACGACCTCGGGGGAGTTGTCATAGTCGTTCTCCAGCACGGTGCAGACGATGGAAACGTCGTTGCGCAGGTCCTTGGGGAACAGCGGGCGCATCGGGCGGTCGATCTGGCGGGACGCCAGGATCGCCTTCTCGGAGGGACGGCCCTCGCGGCGCATGAAGCTGCCCGGGATGCGGCCTACCGCGTACAGGCGCTCCTCGAAATCAACCGAGAGCGGGAAAAAGTCGATGCCGTCGCGCGGCTTTGCAGACGCGGTCGCGGTGACGAGTACGGCGGTGTCGCCGTAGCGCACGAGGCACGAGCCGTTGGCCAGCTGCGCCATCTTGCCGGTCTCGACGGTTAAGCGACGGCCGGCAATCTCGGTTTCAAAAACGCGGTAGTTTTTGAAGTCAAAAGGATTGATGTTTGCCATGATTTTTCCTCCTTATTTCTGTTTTCGGAGGGCGGCACATCACTTTTTTAGCACTTGAAGCAAGGGGGAAAGCGCCCATCCCCGGCCATTCCCCGCTCCTTCAACTGCTAAAAAGCGGTTTTGCCGCCTTCCTTTGGAAAACACGAATAGGGGAGCAGACTGCCCCCCTATTCCCTTGTTTTTCTTACTTACGGATGCCGAGCTTGGCAATCAGCGCACGGTAGCGGTTGATGTCCTTCTTCTGCAGGTAAGCCAGCATGGAACGGCGCTGGCCGACCATCTTGAGCAGGCCGCGGCGAGAGTGGTTGTCCTTCTTGTGGACCTTCAGGTGCTCGGTCAACTCCTGGATGCGCGCGGTCAGGATGGCGATCTGGACTTCCGGGGAACCGGTGTCGGTCGCATGGGTGCGATTTGCCTCGATAACGGCGGTCTTGTCTTCCTTACGGATCATTGTTGTTTCACCTTTCGTTGTAAAATATTGAAGATATGTTTTCATACCCGCGGGCCGGGCTGCGGCTTGGTGAAATGGACGCGGTAGGGACGCGGCCGGGTTTCCCGTCAGCTAAGCACGGGGCGAAACACTGTATATGATACCATGTCCAAACGAATTTGTAAAGTAATTTCTGTTTTTTTATTTATTATGCCGCAATTTGGCACTTTTCTTTGGTGCTATTGTCGAATTGACCAATTATGAACAAATTGTAAACGCGATTTTGTCAGGTTTGCACCTTGCATTCCAAATCAGGCGAGTGCTATAATTCTACCATCGTCGGCGGACAGCTTGAGCACTGACTCGCTGAAAGCCGTTTCTGATTTACTGTTAAAGACACGCGACGGGGCTGTGCAGTAGTGCGGCCTGAAGTCGCGTTCTTTTTTTGCCTGCCAAACGCCGGGTGCGCATCATGCGCGCCCGGCATTTTGTTCCTTCAGCCCTTCTGTGCATCAAACCCTTCCAGATAGGCCTGCAGCCGGTCAGCCAGGCGGCCGACGTGCAGCCCGTCCACAAACGAATGGTGTGCCTGCACAGAAAACGGCAGCAGCGTACGCCCATGCCGTGTAAAATATTTCCCCCAGTCGAACATCGGGGTCGCATTCCCCTTTTTGCCGGATTCGGTATGCGAAATATGTGTATACCGTACCCACGGCATCGCTGAACACTGGAACACATCGTTCCCCAGCGGTCCGGTGAAATATGCCTCCTGCTCCCGAGCAGTCCGCGCGGCAAGGGCAATATATTCCCGCATGGTGCCGCACAGCGGCACATTCACCACCTTAAACAGCTCCGTTTCCGGATTCAAATAGGTGAACGCGGTATCAATCCGGTCAAACAACACGACCTTATCCCCAAGGAACCGGTAGCGGAATGCTTCGATTTCGTTGGCGCAGCGACAGACTGCATAGGTCATCGCGAGGGTAAACGACCATCCGGCGGCGCGCACCTGTCCCAGAAAATGCGTGATATCCAGTTCAAACGTCACGCAGTAAGACGGCAGCAGGCTGTCGCGGAACACCTGGCAGTGCAGCGCGCGCGGCCATGTCTGCATATCAATCTCCTGATAGGGCTGCATACTTCCCCCTCCTTTTTATCAGGATACCATCCGGCGCGCTGCAACGCAAGCCCTGTGCTATACCTATTTATCCGGACAGCCGTTGTCCGCTTTTTCTGATATAATAGATACCATATCACAGAAAGGCGGCGCATCCTATGCAGACCATCCCAGCCAAAACCATTGTCACCAACACCCGCAACAGCGCGGGATGGTTCGGCGCGCGCTACAACATGAACATCTACCGCGGCTGCCCGCACGGCTGCATCTACTGTGACAGCCGTGCGGAATGCTACCATAACGACGATTTTGACACGGTATATGCCAAACAGGACGCGCTGCGCATCATCCGCGACGACCTGCGCCGCAAAACCCGGCCCGGCGTGGTGTCCACCGGCGCGATGAGCGACCCCTACAACCCATTCGAGCGCACCGAACATCTTACGCGGCACGCGCTCGAACTGCTTGCAGCCTATGGCTTCGGCGCGGCCATCGCCACCAAAAGCGACCTGATCTGCCGCGACATCGACGTGCTGCGTGAAATCCACGCGGGCGCGCCCGTGCTGTGCAAGCTGACCGTCACGACCGCGGACGATACGCTCGCCCGTGTGATCGAACCGCACGCCCCTGCGCCCTCCGCCCGGCTGGACGCACTCGCCCGCCTGTCGGACGCCAGCCTGCCCACCTGCATCCTGCTCATGCCTGTGCTCCCATGGATCACGGACAGCGAGGAAAACATCCTGACGCTTGTGCGCCGCGCAAAAGAGGCGGGTGTGCCATACATCTATCCCGCCTTCGGCCTGACCATGCGCGACCGCCAGCGCGCTTACTTTTACCAGCAGCTCGACCGGGCGTTCCCCGGCCTCAAGCAGAAATACATCGCGCGATACGGCACACGCTACGAATGCGCCAGCCCGCACGCACAGCGCCTTTGGGAAACCTTCACCCGCGCCTGCGACGGAGCGGGCATCTTCTATCAGATGCGCGACATCACCCGCCGCTACCAGCGCGGTTTCGACTGTGGGCAGCTCTCCTTTTTCTGAGCCATGCGCAAAGCGCACAAATTTTCCCCTACTGCAATTTGTTCAAAACCGCCTTTGCGTTTTTAGTGGTTTTTCCCTAAAATAAAAGTGCAGTATATAGGTTATCCATACGATATTCTTACACTGTGCAACATTTCCACCTGTCAAGAAAGGGAGGGCCCATATGAAACGCATCCAGGCTGCCTGCATTTGCCAAACACTTCATTTTATGCTGAAAGAGGATATCGCACACGAGATGGCGGTGCGTCAGGTGCAGGAGGAAGCCGCGCACTATAAGCGCACACTCGAGCGCAACCACACCCAGTACAAGGTCGTCGAGGAAACCACGCAGCCGGACGGCTCAATCATCATAAAGATCATCAAGCAATATAACCAAAGCCCGGTCGGGGATTACCTGAACTGAAACAGCAGGCGGCGGAGCCATGGCTCCGCCGCCTGTTTTTCCAGCCGCTTTTAAGGTTGCATGTCATCCCGCAGCAGTTCGTCCGCGGTTACGCCGAACACCGCGGCAAAGGCACGCAGTTCGATATCGGTCACAAAACGCTTGCCACATTCGATGCGCTGAATCGCGTTCTTGTCCAGATCAATACCGGCGAGCTGCATTTTATCCGCCAGCGCGCGCTGTGAGGTGTGCGGCTCCATTGCGCCGCGCAGCTGCGCGATGCGCCTGCCGCTCAGGTTGCAGCGTCCGTCCTCCGATCGGTTTTTATACATATCCCCGCCTCCATTGACATTCAGTAATTGTCATCAGCTTCATTATGTGTTATACTTCAGCCATAAATGACATTTACAAGATGTCAAACAGTGGTAATGATATGATCGTATATGAGCAGGCCCTCCTTCGGTTCCTTGCCAGCTGCGATGAATACGGCGCATCCGACCGGGCAACGCGCGACTTGATCGAGCAGGCGTTCCGCGCCGGCTGGAAAGCCGCGGGCGGCGACTGGCTTTTGATCGACCGTATCCCTATGGAGGGCGAAAACAGCCCCTGACCAGATGGCCAGCGGCTGTTTCTGTGTTTTATCGCGTCTGCCGCGCAGGGTGCAGCTGCGGCTCGCTGTTACTGGATATACGGCTTGCCGGTGTCGATCGTGATGGTCTGCGCCGCGTCGTCCCAAGCCACGCTAACGCCCAGCATAAAGCACAGGTCGCGCAGCTTGAAATAGTGGTTGCCGGCGATCTCATACGCCTTGCCGACAAGCGGCATCCCTTCGACATACACATCCGCCGTGGCGCGGGTTGCGGTCTGGCTGCCGCCGGTCAGCGGCTCCAATTCACCGCCGACCGGCTCATACGCGCCCGCAGTCAGCGTCACCGTCTGCGCCGCGTCGTCCCACTCCACATCAAATGCAGCGTCTGTCCCGGTGAACGCGACCGCCAGATCACGCAGTTTGAAGTAGTTGCTGCCCTCGATCTCGTACGCCGCCGCGGCGACTGGCGTGCCGTCCACCACAACGCGGGCGGACGATACCCTTGCGGTTTTGGTCAGTCCGGTCCGGACCGGCGGATTGTCCAGGATATACTGCACCGCCGTATCCACACCGGCCATATAATCCGCAAAGGTCTGCTCCATCTCGATATCCGGCTGGAAGCTCTCCACCCCGTAGGGCTTTGCGGCCTCGTAATAGCTGCCCAGATCAATGAATTTATTGGAATACTGGCCCCGGATGCCCGAGTTCGGCAGTTCAAACGCCGTCACCGCGCCGAAATGGTCCACGCTGCCGCCGGTCGGCGTGCCGACAAACGCCGCCCCTATGTCCTTGAGCTGCACCGTGTTAATCAGCGCGGAGGAAAACGTCCCCTCGCCCGCCAGCACGTAAGCCGCGTTGCCGTTTGCGATAAACTGCTGTGCCGGATAGGTAATCGGGTACAGCACGCCGTCCGAACCGCCGCCGTTGTTCCGCAGGTCGATGATAAACTTGTCATATGCGCCCGATTTTAGCTTGCCCTCTACTTCAGCGGCAAATTCGTCCATCGGGTGTTCGGGATCTTCCCGGCAGCTGTTGTACTGCATATAGAGCGCACCGCCGCCCAGATCAAGCAGCTTATAGTAAACGCTGCTGTCCGGTTCGGTCACAGGCACTGCCGCCCGGAGCCGGCTCGCATTGACATAGGAACCCGGGTCCAGCGCTGCGTATTCCGACGCGGCATAGACCTTCATGTCCAGTGTGGTCTCCGTGCCGTCCGCGGCGCGCACCACCACCGGCAGGCGCTCCTCCTCGCCCGTAATCATGCCGTAGTGCTGCAAAATCTCGGTGACATACACCATCCCGCCAAACTGGCGGCGCAGACGCACCGCATTATCATAGGCGATCATGGGCTCGAGCGCCTGCATCAGTTCGTCCATGGTGTGCCCGGCCACAGAGACAATCTCCTGCCCGATATAATCCTGATATTCTGTGAGCGCACCGGCCAGCACCCAGTGCCCCTCGTACCAGTCCGGCGCCATAACGAGCAGGTGGTAATCCTGTATGGCGCCGCCGACCGAAACCATGGTGTGCGAATCGCCCGCAAGCGCCGCCAGTTCGGACAGTTCAATCGCAAAATCAAAGTCGGACATCGCTTCCAGCCCGGCCTCGATCTCCGCGGTTTTGTCCGCAACCGCCTGCTCGGTGGTATTCGCATAAAAATCCGGATGGTTTTCGGTCAGCGTGCTGACCAGATAAGCAAGGTCCTCCTGCCGCGCCTGCACCGTGCTGTCCGCCGCGCCCGCCGCGGGCAGACAACCCAGGATGGCTGCCGCGCTCAGGCATCCCGCCAGCCACTGCTTTGCTCTCATGCTCGATCGCCCCTTTGTATTATTATGATAATACAAATATACATCCCTGCCCCGCATTTGTCAACCCCCATTCTGCAGCGCGCGGCACACGCAAAAAAACAGGTCCGAAACAACCGTTTCGGACCTGTTCTGTATGATGGTCTGTCGGGATGCATCCCGTACGTTACGAGGCCGCTCAGAACGTCGGCACAACCGCGCCCTTGTAGGTATCCTCGATGAACTGCTTGACCGTGTCGCTCGTCAGTGCATCGGCCAGCGCCTGGATTTTCTCGCTGTTTTCATCGCCGCTGCGGCAGGCCACCGTATTGACGTATACCTGCGCATATTCCGGGTTCTCGGTGATGAGCGAATCTTCATTCGCGTTCAGGTCTGCCTGCAGCGCGTAGTTGCCGTTGATAACCGCCATGTCCACATCCTGCAGCGAGCGCGGCAGCTGCTCCGCAGCGATCTCCTGGATTTTCAGGTTCTTGGGGTTCTCGACAATGTCCATAATGGTCGCGTCCGAGGTCGGGTCAATGCCCTCTGCGAGCGTAATCAGCCCGGCGTCCTGCAGCAGGAGCAGCGCGCGCGTCTCGTTCGAGCCGTCGTTCGGCACGGCGATGGTCGCACCGTCCGCCAGCGCTTCGAGGGTCGCGGTCTTGCCCGGATAGATGCCGAACGGCTCATAGTGCATCTCGATCGCAGAGACCAGATCAGCGCCGTTCTCCTCGTTGAAGTTGTTCAGGTACGGGATGTGCTGGAAGTAGTTCGCGTCCAGATCGCCCTCGACCAGCGCGGTGTTTGGGGTCACGTAGTCGGTGAACTCGACCACCTCAAGCGTCCAGCCCGCCTCGGCGAGCACGTCCTTGGCCGCGTTCAGGATTTCCGCGTGCGGTGTGGGCGACGCGCCGACCGTGATGGTCTTGTCATCCGAAGCTGCGCCGTCCGCGCTCTGCGCGTCGTTTCCGTTGCCGCAGGCCGCCAGCGCCGACAGGCACAGCGCGCCCGCCAGCAGGGCTGCAATTTTCTTTTTCATCTTTAATCTCTCCTTTTGGGAATCTATATCATTATTTAATGATAACAAAATGGGTTCAGCGGTTGCGCTTGTCCAGCCGTTTGGCAAGCCACAGGCCAACCTCCTGGAACACCTGCACGACCACGACAATAATAATGACCGCAATCAGCATGATTTGGAAGTTATAGCG
Organism: uncultured Butyricicoccus sp.; assembly: GCA_900557315.1. Classification (GTDB taxonomy): domain Bacteria; phylum Bacillota; class Clostridia; order Oscillospirales; family Butyricicoccaceae; genus Agathobaculum. Next base: position 13,415 of record USSI01000001.1, read on the forward strand.
GTTGTAGCCGTAGTTGACCGCAACCGTACCCAGGCCGCCGCCGCCGATAAAGCCCGACATGGCGGAATAGCCCAGGATCGTTACAACCGAAATCGCCGCGCCGACCATCAGCGAGGGCTTGGCCTCCGGCACAAGCACCTTCCACACGATCTGCCACGGGCTGGCGCCCATGGACTGCGCCGCCTCGATCACGCCGAAGGGCACTTCCTTGATCGAGGATTCGACCATACGCGCCACATAAGGGGCGGCCGCCACGGTCAGCGGTACGACCATGGCCGCGGTACCGATCGACGAGCCGGTGATCGCGCGCGTCAGCGGCGAAATCATCACGCCGAGGATCAGGAAGGGGATCGAGCGCAGGATGTTGACAATCACGCCCAGCACGGTATTGAGCACCGGGATCGGGCGGATGCCGTTTTTATCGCTCACGACCAGCAGCAAACCGAGCGGCAGGCCGATCACATAGGAGACTACGGTCGAGATAGCGACCATGTACAATGTCTCCCACAGGGCGTTTGCCCAAAACTCAGGTGAAAGCATCTGCGTCCCCCTCCTCTACGTGCACATTCTGGGTTTCGAGGTACGCCAGCGCGCGCTTGGCCGCGCGTTCGTCCTCGGGAAGCTGCAAAATCATCTGGCCATAGGCCTTTCCGTCGATGTCCTTTGTATCCGCGAACATGATGTTGACCGGCGCTTTGCACTCCAGCACCATGTTGGACACCACCGGTTCGAACGAGGAGTTCCCGTCGAACACGATGCGGCAGTAATGCTTGCCGGTCGCGAGCCTGTCCCGCTTGCCGTCCGGATAGATCAGCTGCTTTGCCATCGCGGACTGCGGTTTGGTAAACACCTGATCGACCGTCCCGACCTCCGCGATGCGGCTGGAGTCGATGATGGCCACCCGCTGGCAGATTTCCTCGATGACCGCCATCTCGTGCGTGATGACGATGATCGTGATGCCAAGCGTTTTGTTGATCTCCTTGAGCAGCGCCAGGATCGAGCGCGTGGTCGTCGGGTCGAGCGCGCTGGTCGCCTCGTCGCACAGCAAAATCTTCGGGTTGGTCGCCAGCGCGCGGGCAATCGCCACGCGCTGCTGCTGGCCGCCCGACAGCTGGGACGGGTAATTGTCCGCGCGGTCACTCAGTCCGACCGTCTCGAGCAGCTCGCGCGCCCGCTGTTCGGCCTCTGCTTTTTTCACCCCTGCGATCTCGAGCGGGAAGCAGATGTTCTGCAGCGCGGTGCGCTGCTGCAGCAGGTTGAACTGCTGGAAAATCATGCCCATCGAGCGGCGCGCCTCCAGCAGCTGCTTTTTGGACAGCTTGCCCAGCTCCTGCCCGTCCACCGTGACCGTTCCTTCTGTCGGCTTCTCCAGGAAGTTGATACAGCGCACAAGCGTTGACTTGCCCGCGCCCGACAGGCCGATGATGCCGAATATCTCCCCGCGGCAGATATCCAGATTGACACCGTTCAGCGCAACGACCGTGCCCGCCCGGCCGCGGAAGGTTTTATTCAGGTTTTGGATGCGGACAATGAAATCCTGTTCCAAGCCCATTCCCCCTTTTTTCAAAATAAAAGCGGAAAGCAGGGTCTGCTTTCCGCTCGTTTCCCATGTAAACCGCTGTAAGCCGCATGACAAACGGCCCGCTTACAGCGTCCGCAGCTTTCAGGGCTGCGTTGCAGAAAAACGAGCAAAACCGCACATCATGCACATTTCCATCCGAATAGCCGGCATTGCGGTTTCCTCCTTTTCCTACAGTTTGGGTAGAGTTTATTCTCTGTGGTATTAGTGTATTCCATTGCGCGCGGTTTGTCAAGTTTTTTCTGTTTCTCTCCGCAAAAAACAGGATTTCTCCCGCCAGCGCACCACGCACCGCATCACAGGCGCTTCCACACGCTGCCCGCGCGGTTGCTCTCCAGGCAGGCCTCAATAAACCGCATCCCCCACACGCCGTCGGTTACGGTGGGATAGGCGCCGGCCGCAGGCGCCTTGCCCGCGCGCCGGTCCAGGAGGTCCTGCATGAAGCTGCGGTAAATGTTGCCGAACGCCTCCCCAAAGCCGACCGGCGCACCCGTGATGGCGCGCATCAGCGACCGGCTCTCCGGGCAGGTATAGTCCCGCCCCAGCGTGATATACTGCGGCGGCTGGTTTACCGGGGTGTACCAGATCGCATTATTGTCCCGATGGGTCCAGCGGATCGAGCCCTTGCTGCCGAACACCTCGAGCGAGAGATCAAATTCGTGCCCCGCAGCAATCTGGGAGGCCCAAAGTGAACCGGTCACCCCGCCCGGATAGCGCACCAAGACACTTACGTTGTTTTCCAGCGTATGCCCCAGGCAAAAGTCAAACTGCGCCAGCACCTGCTCGGGATGCAGGCCGGTCGCGGCCGCAACCAGATGTTCAATGTGGGTGCACATATCCGCCGTGCAGCCTGATTCCCCTGCCTGGGTTTTATCCAGACGCCACGCGGCCTGTTCCGAAACGCCGCTTTCCTTTGCCACGATAAACCACTCCTGCGGGAACTCTGCGCGTATATGCATCAGTTCCCCGATGGCGCCCGACGCAATCATGTGGCGCGCCTGCCGGATGATGCCGTAACCGGCATAGGTGTAGGTCACCGCAAAGGGCAGGCTCTTTTCCGCCGCAAGCTGCTCCAGCTGCTCCGCCTGCTCGATCGTCATGGTCAGCGGCTTATCGCACACAACCGCGATGCCCTGTTCCAGAAACGCCCGTGCCGCCGGGTAATGCGTATTGTTCGGCGTTGCAATCGCCACAAAATCTATCTTATCCGCACGCGCGCCCTCCATGCGCGCCATTTCCCCGAAGTCATGATAGACACGCGCCCGATCGCGCACCCCCCATTCCTCCGCGCACTGCATATTTTTCTCCCAGCTGCGCGAAAAGCAGCCGGCGGCCAGCTCCGCCATATCGTCCATGATTGCGCCCTGCCGGTGGAATTTCGCGATAAACGCGCCGTTCCCTCCGCCTACCATGCCGAATTTCAGTTTCATATCATTTTTCTCCTTTCCGACTGCTGTCCCTCACCCTGCACGCCGAACCAATACATAGAAAAAGAAGCAGCCCGCCGTTTCCGGCGGGCTGTCACTCGGTTCCAATGTAACGGCCGATGCAGGCAGGCAACCGTTCTCCCGCTTACTCTACCTCGGAAATCTTAACCGGGCGGCCTTCCTTGAGCGACTTGTTCGCTGCAGCGGCCATCAGCACCGGATACAGGCCGTCCAGATCGGTGATCGGGGGCACCTTATCGTTGATAACAGCGTCCGCGAACGCCTTCATCTCGTCGATGAACGCCTGGGTGTAGCGGTCCCACATAACCTGGTAGGCCGTGCCGTAGGAAGTGCCGTCTGCGCGGGATACGACAACCGTATTCGGGATGTCGTTCTCGTCCTGCACCGCGCCCTCAGAGCCGAATACCTCGAGGCGCTGGTCATAGCCGTATACGGCCTGACGGCTGTTGTCGATCACGCCGATCGCGCCGTTCTCAAAGGTCAGGGTGACGATGGTGGTGTCCACGTCGGCTTCCGCGCCAATCGCCGGGTCAACCAGGACAGCTCCCTTGGCATAAACCTCGGTGACCTCGCAGCCCGCCAGGAAGCGGATCATATCGAAGTCGTGGATCATCATATCGTAGTAGATACCGCCCGAACGGCGCACGTATTCAATCGTGGGCGGCTGCGGGTCGCGGGAGCTGATGCGCAGAATGTGCGGGGTGCCGATTTTGCCGGCGCGCACTGCGTCGTAAACCGCGCGGTGATTGTGGTCAAAGCGGCGGACAAAGCCGATCTGCAGTTTGACACCGGCCTTCTTTACCGCGTCAAGCGCCATGCGGACGCGCGCTACGTCGTGGTCAACCGGCTTTTCGCAGAAGATGTGCTTGCCAGCTGCTGCAGCCTTGACGATCAGGTCTGCGTGCGTATCGGTGGACGAGCAGATGAGAACCGCTTCGATCTCAGGATCGGCAAAGATGGACTCCACATCCTTGGTGACGTTCTGGATACCGAAGCTCTTGACAAACGCTTCGCCCTCTTCGTTGAAGTACGGGTCTGCGACCGTCTTGATCTCCATCTCACGAACCGCCATGCTGATGTTCTCAATGTGGACACGGCCGATGCGGCCTGCACCGATAACTGCTACTTTCATGTTTTCTGTTCCCCTTTCAAGATTGATAAACGGACTTTTATTTTCATCCAATCGCTTTCTTCAGGATTTTGATGTCCTCGCGCAGCAGGTCATACGGGTTCTCCGCCTGCGTGCGCAGCGGCAGCTGGTCGTAATAGTTCTCCAGCAGGATATAGCCGGTGTAATTATGGTTATCGAGCCATTCCATGGTTTCAAAGAAACCCGAGTCGCCCGTGCCGAGCAGGCCGCCGCTCATCGCGCCGTCCGAGCCGTCCTTCACGTGCAGCTGATTGCACATCAGCGGGAACAGCCCTTCCAGGATATCGGTCTCACGGTAGCCGCGGTTGAGATAATAGTTCTGGCTGTCAAAGTACAGGTAGAAGTTTTTCCGGTCAACCATGTCGTACAGCTTGCGGAATTCCTCCGCATTCATCACATTTTCGCCCGCAACCGAAATGCCGTACTCGCCGGCCGCATCGCACAGATACTGGAATGCACGTGCAGAATGCTCCATATCCTCCTCGGTCTTGATCTCGCTTGCGACGAAACCGGGCACCTGGATGATCTTGACGCCGAGCGCCTTTGCCGTCTTGACGGCGCGGCCCAGCAGGTCCCATACGATGTCGTATTCCTTGGTTCCCTTGCGGGCGTGCATGGGGATGTTGTCAAAATCATTGAGCGCAATCGCGCAGTATTCGATGCCGTATTTCTGCTGCTCGCTCAGGTAAATCTTCTGCATTTCCGGCTGGGTCAGCGGATAGTCAAATTCATACAGGCCGATCTTGAGGGACAACGCGTCAAGGCCGACGGCCGCCGCGATCTGGGTGGCATACAGGCCGTTTCCGGGCAGGCCCCAGTCGCAGGCGCCGATTTTGATGTCTTTCATGAAATACACTCCTTTTGCGGAATTTGCCTGAACCGGCGGGAAACCCGCCGGTTCAGCACAGAAGAAAATAGAGAGAGAAGAGAAGATTTCGCGTAATGAAATGTTAAATCAGGATTCCTTTACCTTCTTCGCCATGGCCAGACGGCGGGAACGTGCCTCCGCATTGCCGCGTACGACGTCCACGAATACCGCTGCGATGATAACCGCGCCGATGACGATGTACTGGATATCCGTCTGTGCGCCCAGCAGGTTCAGGCCGTTGCGGATTACCGCGATCAGGAGCGCGCCCATCAGGGTGCCGCTCATGGTGCCCTTGCCGCCGTTAAACGATGCGCCGCCGATAACACAGGCTGCGATTGCATCGGTATCATAGGTTTCGCCGGCCAGCGGGAGCGCCGTACCGACGCGGCCAACCAGGACGATACCGGCCAGTGCACACATGATGCCGGACATGATGTAAACAAAGTTCAGGGTACGGGATACATTGATACCGGACAGCCGTGCCGCCTCTTTGTTGCCGCCTACCGAGTAGATCTTACGGCCGAGCGCGGTGCGGTTGAGGAAAATGCTCATGATGACGAAGATTACGATAACCGCCAGGAAGCATACCGGGAAATTGAACGAGCCGATATTCTGGTAACCCAGGAAGGTAACGCCATCCGGGAAGCCCGCGATCGGCGCCGCGCCCGTGATGAAGAGCGCCAGGCCGCGGAAAATCTGCTTCGTGCCCATCGTGGATACGAACGGATGGGGCAGCTTCAGCTTGGTGAACAGCAGGCCGTTGAAGCCGCCGCACAGGAAGCCGACTACCAGCGCAGCTAGGATCAGCAGGAACGAATTGGTAACGCCCTTCTGCATCAGCACGCCCATCGCACAGGAGGACAGCGCCACGCTTGCGCCTACCGAAATATCAATACCACCGGTCAGCAGAACCAGCAGCATGCCGCAGGAAACCAGCGCGTTGATCGCCGTCTGGCGCAGGATGTTCATCCAGTTATCCCAGGTCATGAATTGCTTTGATACGATCATCAGAATAATCGAAAGCACAACCACCGCAATCAGCGGACCGACAAATGCCGGCATCTTTCTGTTTTTTGTAAGCTGTTTGATGCTCATTCCAGTTTACCTCCCCAAGCTGCTTTCATCAGATCTTCCTGATTAAAATGCTCGCTGCCGCGATCCACTTCAGCCATTTTCTCGCCTTCGCGCATTACAATGACGCGATCACACATACCGAGTATCTCAGGCAGCTCAGAAGAGATCATGATAACGCATTTATTCTGTTCCGTCAGTTCGTTCATGACATTGTAGACTTCCACCTTTGCGCCGACGTCGATGCCGCGGGTCGGCTCGTCAAAGATGTAGATATCCGCATCCGTGTTCATCCATTTGCCGATGACCACCTTCTGCTGGTTGCCGCCCGACAGCTCGCCTACCGCCTTATCCACCGACGGGGTGCGGATCTGCAGCTTATCGACTGCGTCGTCCGCCTGCTTGCGGATGCGCTTCATATCCACCAGGAAGCCCTTTTTCATGGTATCAATGTTGACCAGCGTAAGGTTCTTTTCAATGCTCTCCTGCAGCACCAGACCCTGGATTTTGCGATCCTCCGTCAGGAATGCAATTTTGTGGTTGATCGCCTCCCGCGGCGACCGGATCTGCACCGGTTTGCCGTCCACCAGTATCTCGCCTTCGTCCGGCAGGTCGGCTGCAAAGATGCCGCGCATCAGCTCGGTACGTCCCGCGCCTACCAGGCCCGCAAACCCCAGAATCTCGCCGCGGCGCGCCTGGAAATTCATATGGTAATATTCACCGATACGGGTGAGATTCCGCACTTCCAGCGCGACCTCGCCCGGAGTTGTTTCGATTTTAGGATACAGATTGGTCAGCGTACGGCCAACCATATGTGCAATCAGTTCGTCCTTTGTCATCTCAGACGAAGGCTTTGTGATGATGTGCTTGCCGTCCCGCATGACGGTCACCACGTCGCACAGCTCGAAGATTTCTTCCAGCTTATGGGAAACAAACAGAATGGCAATGCCTTTTTCCTTCAGGATGTTTACCGTGCGGAACAGTTCCGCCGCCTCTTTTTCGCCAAGGCTCGAGGTCGGCTCATCCAGGATGATGACCTGCGCATCCAGCAGGATGGATTTGCCGATTTCGACCATCTGCTGCTGGCCCATGCCCTGGCTGCCGCACAATTCGGAAGGGTCGATGTCCTGCTCCATGGACTGCATGATTTCACGCGCTTTTTTATTCATGTAACCATAGTCCAGCAGGCCGCTTTTCTTTTTCACATAGTTGCCGATGAACATATTGTCCGTGATGGAAAGCTCCTTGACAATATTCAGTTCCTGATATACACAGGCAATGCCCTTTTCACGTGCATCCGACGGACCGTGGAAAGCCACTTCCTGGCCATCTACAAATATCTGGCCTTCGTCCGGTTTGTAAACACCCGTGAGGGTTTTAATCAACGTCGATTTGCCTGCGCCATTCTCACCGATCAGGCCGTGCACTTCGCCGCGACGCAGCTGGATAGACATATGGTCCAGAGCAATAACACCCGGAAAAACCTTTCGGATGTTTTTCAGTTCTACCGCAATCTCGCCCAAACGTGCTACCTCCTTTTCTGTCCCACAGTCATTTTGCTGATTCTTGTGAGGCGATCTCCCACACTTTGCAGAAGATCGCCTCTCATCCATTACGTTACCTTATCAATCCTGATAGTCCTGATAGTTGCTGCTGTCGATGATCTCAATACCGGTGTTGATATAAGAATCATAGGTCTCGCCCTCGAGCGCGCCCAGACCGCATTCGATACCCTTACGGCCGATCTCTTCCGGACGCTGGGCAATAATCATCGAAATCTCGCCGGTTCCAACCAGGTCAATCGCTGCCTGGAAGCCGTCAAAACCGCAAACCTGGATACGGTCGCCCAAGCCCGCAGCCTTGATCGCCTGCGCAGCGCCAACCGCCATCGAGTCGCTGGTTACCATAACCGCGTCGATCTGATCCGGATACTTGGTCATGAACGCTTCCATCGCGTTTGCCGCCTTATCGGATTCACAGTTTGCATCCTGCGTCTCCAGAACGGTATTGCCGGTTTCCTCCAGGCCCGCGATCAGGCCCTCGGTGCGCTTCTCATGGTTGGGGTCGCCCAGCTTGCCGCGCAGGATAACGACGTTCTTGCCGCCGCCCAGACGGGTGCCGAATTCCTTGGCGCCTTCATAGCCTGCTTCGTAGTTATCCGTACCGATATAAGTAACCTTTTCCGTGAAGTCCGGCGCATCCGTATCGACCATGACGATCTTGATGCCCTTTTCCGCCGCCGTCGTCAGCGGGTTCATCAGGGTGTCTGCCTGGTTTGCAGCCACCAGAAGGATATCAACGTTCTGAGAGATCATGTCTTCTACCGATGTAACCTGCGCCATAATCTCGCTCTCATTGTTCGGCGCGACACAGGTAACATTCTCTTCCGGGATGCCGGCTTCTACTGCGGCCGCCGTTGCGCCGTCCATAACCGCCTGCTGGAACTCGTCGAACGACTTCATAACCACGCCGACCTTGAGTTCACTGACCGGCTTGGAGCCGCCCTCTGCCGTTTCACCGCCGGCATCTCCGCTGCCGGTATCCGTGCTGCTGCAGGCACACAGTGAGAACAGCATCACCGCTGTCAGCAGACCACTGATCCATCTCTTCTTGGTTTTCATTGTCTTCCTCCTCCTTCTTCGTCACCTACAATGCAGATGATCCTGTTTGGTCCCGCTCGGTCACGAAACCTTTAATGTGCTTTCATTATAAAGGAATGCTGCATAAATCAAAATGGAATATTCAACCGAGATATTGTTCAAAGCCGCGTGCAAACTTCGGCGTCTTTTTCAGCCCTGTTATTTTCGGGCAAATTATATCTAAAAAATTGTAATTTCCCGGCCGCTGTTTCCCTCCGCACAGTCCCATATTGCAAAATCTGTTCCTCTGCCTTGAGGCGCAGTGCGGATTTTTACAATAAATTATGCAATAAGTACAATATTCTCCAGTCATCTTAGCATTTTTTGATTTTCTTGTTGAAATCTGTTGCATTTTCACTACCACAAGCTATAATAAAAATAAGCATGCAACCCGTTTTTCGCTTTTGATCGGAAGGATTGTACCGGAATCATGAAAAAGGCAAAGCATTCCTTTATCCATACTTTATCTCTCTATATTGTAATATGTGTTGTTGTCCCCTCGCTCTGTATTACAACTCTTGCGGCTGTCCTGCCCTATCATGAATTGCAGGAGCAGCGGTATATCGAGCATGACCATGTCATGCAGCAGAACGGAGAACGGGTCAGCGAACACCTTGGCTACGCGTATTCCCTCGTCACCATGCTGCAGGACAGCGCATCCATCCGCAGCGGCCTGAAAGCAGCCCAGTCCCAACAGACGCTCACGGCACAGGATATTTATGCTACCATCGGCATGCCCATCTCGTTCCGGAACGCACTTTCCAACCACGCAATCAGCGCGGTCACCATCTACTCCGAGGGCCGGCTCGCCTATTACTACCTGCAGCAGTCCACCACGGACCTTGCGCTCTCCCGCTGTGTTACCATGCTTTACAATAACATGAATGATATTCCCACAGGCGGATGCTATCGCGTTCCGATGCCCATCAACGGGTATGCATACTATATGTATGAATATCGGAATATTTATGATGGCGAGCTGCTTGGCCAGATCGTGATTGAAATCGAAGATATTCCGGTGTCGGTTGACCGCGGAGACGGGTTCTCAACCGATCTGTACGACTATCAGATCGACCTGACCACCTATCCGGGCACCCAGTACTTCGTCTATGACACAGAGGGCAAAATCCTGTTCTCCAGCAACAGCGATTATACCGGCTCCCCGCTGTCCGGCGTGCTTCCGGCAAATATGCTGACAGAAACCCATCTGTCCATATCCTCCGAGGTTTCCGGCCATACGGTGCACAGTTTCCCGCTGTACAAGCCCTCGCTGACCGCGACGTTCCTGACGCCGAACACGTCTATTTACAGCGGCTTTACCCACACCGCCCAGTATTTCCTGCTGTGGGCTATTGTCATCAGCGCGCTCCTGCTGCTTGCGGCCTGGTCGTTCCGCCATCGGCTGACTGCCCCCTTCGCCGCACTCGACAACTACTGCCGCACTTCCAGCGAGCATCCCACCTCACTGCCGTCATTCGACCCCGTTTTCCAGGAGGTCGAAACCGTGCAGAATGCACTCGCCGCACGCGCCGCGCAGATTGAAGAAATGCAGTCGGTTATCATGAAAAACCACGTGCAGATGAAGGATAATGAAATCCAGCTCCTGCAGTCCCAGATCAATCCGCATTTCCTCTTCAATATGCTTGATATTATTGGCTGGCAGGCGACGCAGGACCAAAACGCCAATATCAGCGAAATGGTCAGCCACCTGGGCGGCCTGCTGCGCAGCAACATCTTGCTGAACGCACAGGAGAAAATCTCGGTCGAACAGGAAATGCAGTATGTCAAGGACTACCTTGCACTTGAACAGATCCGCCTTGCCGGACGCTTCACCTACACGATCAATGTGGATGAGGACCTGCTCTCCTGCCGGATCCCCAAACTATCCATCCAGCCTATTGTTGAAAACAGCATTGTGCACGGATTCCAGAACCTCTCCCACCCCGGCACGATTGAAATCCAGATGTGGGAAGATACGGACGGCCTTCGCTGCTCGATCCGCGACAACGGCATCGGCTTTGACGCCGACGGCTTTTTCGAGCACAAGCCCGCCAACCAGCCGGATTCCAAGCATAATCATATTGCGCTGCACAACATTCAGGACCGCATCCATATGCTGTGCGGCCCGCAATACGGTATCCATATCCGGAGCATCATCGGCATGGGAACCGAAGTGATGATTACCTTCCCGATTGATGAGGGAGATTCCGTTTGATCCTGTGCCCCGTTCCATAAGAAAGGATGTTATCTTCCGTTGTATAAGGTGTTAATTGTTGATGACGAAGTTTTCATACAGCGCGGCCTGCGTATCTGCATGGACTGGGCTGCCTACGGCTGCGAACTGATCGGCACGGCCAGCAGCGGCGAAGAAGCCCTGGAGATGGTGCGCAAAAACCGGCCGGACATCATCATCAGCGACATCCATATGCAGAATATGTCCGGGCTGGAACTGATCGAACAGATCGGGCTGCAGTATCCGGAGATCAAAACCATTCTGTTTACCGGCGTGTACGATTTCAACAATGTGTACAACGCCATCAAATTCGATGTGGTGGACCTGATTCTCAAGCCGACTTCGCCCCTGCGCATCCAGCAGGCGCTGACCAAGGCGATCCATCAAATCGAAACGCAGAACACAACCGATACCATGCGGAATGTGATTAAATATCAGGCGGAACAGAACCAGCGGCTCAAGCAGGTGATAACGATCTCCTCGCTGTCTTCCTCGAGCGGAAACGAGCGCGCCGCCAAAGCGCTTTCCGAGGTCGGGCTGACGCTGCACCACTTCCTTTATATCACCCTGCTGCTCAACGGCTACAAGCTGAATCCCGATGAGGACGCCTCCCACCTTGACGAGGCCACCCGGGCGATTACCGGCTATATCGACACCATCTTCGATGAATGCGAATACTATTGCTCCTTCAGCGAGCAGCAGAGCATCCATATCCTGCTCGATTTCGAGCAGGTCTCAGCGGATACCATGCGGGATGTGCGCGCCTACTGCACCGACCTTTCCAAAACCATCGACAACCTGACCGAGCTTTACAGCACGATCGGCATCAGCAGCATCCACACCGATCCCGCCGAACTGATGAAGGCGAAAACCGAATCGGTCAATGCCGCCAACTATGCCATGTACGACAAGGATACGGTCTCCATCGCGGAATACGACCATATGCCCAGCCTCTCCACGGATACGATGAACCAGCTGCTTCCGTTCCTGGACCGCCTGAGCGAAACCATCGAGAGCCGGCAGGAAGCCGGTTCCCTTGAGCTGCTCGACCAGATTTTCTCCTACTTTGCCGACCACAAAATGCCCTTTGCCGAAATCCACAGCACGGGCGTTTTGATCGCCGACCTCTGTATCCGCCATCTCTGGAATTACAAGTGCAACGCTTCCTCGGAAACCACGTTCTCCTCCAAGCATGTGTACTATCAAAACCTGCTGCAGAGCATTCACGCTGCGGAGCTCAAGCAGAACCTGCGGAAAATCATCACCCTGACGGTGCAGAACCTTTCCAGCGCGGGCGGCAGCACACGCAGCATCGTCGAGCAGGTCGAGGACTACGTCCGGCGCAACTACCGCGAAGAGCTGTCGCTGGAGAAAATCGCATCCCATTATCATATCAGTTCGAGCTATCTCGGCCGGCTGTTCAAATCCAAAAAGAATGTCAGCCTGTCCACCTACATCCTGCACATCCGGATTGAACACGCCCAGGAGCTGATCCAGACCACCGATATGCGCACCTACGAGATCGCCGCGGCCGTCGGCATCCCCGACCCGGTCTATTTCTCCAAAACCTTCAAAAAGGTGACGGGTATGCGTGTGCGGGATTACCGCAGCCAGCATGCCGCCCCATCCCCCGCCGGGGCACATGCCTGATCCCGCCGTTTTTCTGCAGCATAAGCCATCCGCCGGCACAGACCCAGTCTGTGCCGGCGGCTTTTGCTTTTCTCCCCAAAAACCCCCTTCCCTTGCGGCCGATTCTGTGGTATACTGTTTATCGAACAAATGTTCGTATTCTATCCTGCCGCACGAAAGGAGAGTCCGCCATGACCGAGCGCACCTATCTTGCGATCGACCTGAAATCGTTTTACGCCTCAGTAGAGTGCGTGGAGCGCGGGCTTGACCCGCTGACCACCAACCTGGTTGTCGCCGACGCCAGCCGCACGGAGAAAACCATCTGCCTTGCCGTATCCCCCTCGCTCAAGGCGTACGGCATCCCCGGGCGGGCGCGGCTGTTCGAGGTTGTACAGCGGGTAAAGGAAGTGAACGCACAGCGCAAAATGCTGGCCCCGGGCCGCACGTTCTCCGGCGAATCCTGTGACGCGGCCCGGCTTGCGGCTTCGCCTGACCTCGCGGCCTCCTATATCACCGCTACGCCGCGCATGGCGCACTATATCGACTACAGCACACGGATTTACGATATCTATCTGCATTACGTCGCCCCGGAGGATATCCATGTCTACTCGATTGACGAGGTGTTTATGGATGTGACGCCTTATCTTGCAACCTACGGCCTGTCCGCGCGCGAACTGGCGCAGAAAATCATCCTTGATGTGCTGCACACCACCGGGATTACCGCCACCGCCGGCATCGGAAGCAACCTCTATCTGTGCAAGGTCGCCATGGATATCGTCGCCAAGCACGCCAAGCCCGACCAGCACGGGGTGCGTATCGCCAAGCTCAACGAGATGACCTACCGCCGCCTGCTGTGGGCGCACCGCCCGCTGACCGATTTCTGGCGGGTGGGGCGGGGCTATGCGAAAAAGCTGGAAGCCTATGGACTGTTCACCATGGGCGATATCGCACGCTGCTCGATCGGCAAAGCCAATGACCTGTACAACGAAAACCTGCTCTACCGCCTGTTCGGCGTCAACGCCGAACTGCTGATCGACCATGCCTGGGGCTGGGAACCCTGCACGATGGCGGATATAAAATCCTACCGTCCGGCTGAAAACAGCCTCGGCGCCGGCCAGGTGCTGCAGTGCCCCTACCCCTTTGACAAGGCGCTGCTGGTCGCGCAGGAGATGGCCGACCAGCTCGTGCTCGATCTGCTCGAAAAGGGGCTGGCCACCGACCAGATCGTGCTGACCGTGGGATACGACATCGAAAACCTGTCCGACCCTGCGCGGCGGCAGGATTACCGCGGCGCGGTCACAACCGATTTCTATGGCCGCCGCGTCCCCAGGCATGCGCACGGAACCGCCGCCCTCGGCGGACACACCGCGTCCGCGAAGCGGATAATCCATGCGGTCACCGACCTGTTCCGCCGTATCGTGGACCCGCACCTGCTCGTGCGCCGGATCACGCTCACGGCGAACCACGTGATCGACGAACGGGCTGCCGCCGGTTCCGCCTGCTATGAACAGCTGGACCTGTTCACCGACCCTGCCGCCGCGCAAAAAGAGCAGGCCGCGCTCGCGCGGGAGCGTGAGATGCAGCGGGCGGTTTTGGCACTCCGGCGGAAATACGGCAAAAATGCGGTGCTCAAGGGCATGAACCTGCAGGAAGGCGCCACCGCCATCAGCCGGAACGGGCAGATCGGAGGCCACAAGGCATGAGCGCATCACGAAAACCGCCCGATACCGCGCCGTGTTACGACGACATTATCCGCCTGCCGCACCCGGACTCGCCCACCCACCCCCGCATGAGCGTGCATAACCGCGCGGCGCAGTTTGCGCCTTTCGCGGCGCTCACCGGGCACGACGCCGCCATCCGGGAAACCGCCCGGCTGACCGGTTCCCGCGTCGAACTGGACGAGGGCGAACAGGCCGCGCTCGACCGCCGCCTGCAGCGGCTCCGCAGCCGCCTGTCCGAACGGCCTGTCGTCCAGATCACCTGTTTCCGCCCTGACGAACGCAAGGCCGGCGGCGCGTATCATACCGCCACCGGCACGGTGAAAAAGTTCGACACAGACGCCGGTATACTCGTCCTGCAGGACGGCACGCGCCTCCCCATCGCAGATATCCTGCGGGTTGAAGGGCCGCTGTTCCGGGATGAGGACGACCCCAGCTGAGCCCAAAACAAAGGTTTACCATAAATCGCTTTTATATCGGCTGGTGCAGCGGCACTGTCAATTTTACTCAAGCTTTGTGCTGCGATTCCCGCTGCTCCTGCGCTGTCCCGGCGGCCTGTTCCTCATTTCTGATCTCCCAGTGGATGAGCATCGTCAGCGCGGCACGGAGCAGGATGATCGCGCCGACGAGCAGGAGTTCGGTAAACTCGCGCACAACCACCGTGCGCAGGATCTCACTGCCCAGCTTGAATTCCAGCCCCAGCGCCATGCCTTTGGCAAGCCTCAGCCGGGTCAATGGATTGCGCCGGATACAGCCCACGATCCCCATGATGCCCGCAATCACAATGACGGCAACACCCGTGTATTCAAACAGCAGAATCGCCCCGTCGGTCAATATTGCCAGCCCCGTATGCAGCCCTTCCATATCCATCCCTCCTGTGTTCCATCTACCAGTATGCCGCGTTCTGCGCGAGATACCCTTCCGTTGCACATAAAAATGGCCGCATTCCTGCGGCCATTTTTATAGGGGGGTAAGAAGAATTGTAAGAATGTGGCTGTGTTATCCGATATCCGGCAGGGTATCAAAACCGACCTGCAGCTCCTCATCGTCCGGCACATGGTTTTTCATCGTGCCGTTGTGATACGCTTCGTATGCCGACATATCGAAGTAACCCGTGCCGGTCAGGCCGAACAGGATGGTCTTGGCCTCGCCGGTCTCCCTGCATTTGAGCGCCTCGTCAATCGCGCAGCGGATGGCGTGCGAGGACTCAGGAGCGGGCAGGATGGTCTCGACCTTGGCAAACTGCACCGCCGCATCGAACACATCGGTCTGCGTCGCCGAGACCGCCTCCATGTAGCCGTCGTGGTACAGCTTGGAGAGGATCGGGCTCATGCCGTGGTAGCGCAGGCCGCCCGCATGGTTTGCCGCCGGCATGAAGCCGTTGCCCAGCGTATACATGCGCGCCAACGGGGTCACATGGCCGGTATCGCAGAAATCGTAAGCGTACTTGCCGCGGGTAAACGACGGGCAGGACGCCGGCTCGACTGCGATAATGCGCGGGTCGGCCTTGCCGGTCAGTTTATCCTGCATGAACGGCGCGATCAGGCCGCCCAGATTGGAGCCGCCGCCCGCGCAGCCGATGACGATGTCCGGATATTCGTCCAGCATCTCCATGGCCTGCTTGCTCTCCAGGCCGATGATCGACTGGTGCAGCAGCACCTGGTTGAGCACCGAACCGAGCACATAACGGTAGCCCTCGTGGGTGGTCGCGACCTCAACCGCTTCCGAGATCGCACAGCCGAGCGAGCCGCCGGTGTTCGGGTCGTGCGCGAGGATGGCGCGGCCCGCTTCCGTGGTGTTCGACGGGGAGGGCGTTACGTCCGCACCGAAGGTCTGCATGACCGCCTTGCGGTAGGGCTTCTGCTCGTAGGACACCTTTACCATGTAAACCTTGAGGTCCAGCCCGAAGTACGCGCATGCCTCGGACAGCGCTGTGCCCCACTGGCCCGCGCCGGTCTCGGTCGTCAGGCCCTTGAGGCCCTGTTCTTTGGCGTAGTACGCCTGCGCGATGGCTGAGTTGAGCTTGTGCGAGCCGGAGGTGTTGTTGCCCTCGAACTTATAGTAAATCTTCGCCGGGGTGTCGAGCGCCTTTTCCAGATTGTACGCGCGGCACAGCGGCGACGGCCGGTACAGCTTATACATATCGAGGACGGGCTCGGGGATGTCAAAATAGCGCGTGGTGCAGTCCAGCTCCTGGTGGGCGAGCTTTTCACAGAAGATCGGATACAGCGCTTCCTCGGGAAGCGGCTCATGCGTGCCGGGGTGGATCAGCGGGTCGGGCTGTTCCTTCATGTCGGCGCGCAGGTTATACCACTGCCTGGGCATCTGGTCTTCGGTCAAATACAGTCTGTGCGGAATCTTAGCCATGGTAGGTTCTCTCCTTTTATATGATACTATATTTATCAGCGCCGGAATTGGAATACAAAAAGGCTCCTGCCCCATGTATTCCATGGGACAGGAGCCTGTAAACAGCTCTTGCGGTACCACCCAAGTTGACGCGAAACGCGCCCGCTCATTTTCGCACATCCGACAATGCGCGCTCCCCTGATAACGGGCAGAGTCCCCGTCGCAGTTACTCGGCCATAAGCCTTTCGCCTTGCCCTGCTGAAGT
>USSI01000002.1 GCA_900557315.1 uncultured Butyricicoccus sp.
TGATGCTGGTCAGCGGGGTTTTCAGTTCGTGCGACACGTTGGCGGTAAACTCCTGCCGCTGGCGCTCAGCCTGGTCGCGTTCGGTGATATCGACCACAAACAGCACCGCCGCATGGCCCTGCCCGTCCTCCGCGACCGAGCTTGCGGTCAGCGAATAGACGCGGCCGTCCTTTTCCATCCTGCCGTGCGCGCTCGCGCCGCCGAGCGCCTCCTCGACCACGCGGATGTATTCCGGGTCGCGGCACAGCGTCATATAACCGCCTTTCACGCTGTCCTCGGGGAACAGCGCGCACACCGCGCGGTTGGCGAACAGGATGTCGCCCTGCGCGGAAAACAGCACCAGCCCCTCGTCCATGCGGGCGGTAATGTCGTCAAACTCCGCCTGACGGCGTTTGAGTTCGTTCAGCTGGGAGGCGATCTTGTGGTTCTGCTTATCCATGCGGTGCAGCAGGGGCGAAAGCTCGTCGTACGCATCGTTTTTGAGCGGCGCGTGCAGGTCGAGCGTCACAATCGGCTCCAAAAACACATGGGTCAGCCAGCTGGCCAGCAGCGCCGCCACAAGAAGCGCAAGCAGCACGATCAGCACAATCCACGGCGAAGCCGTGGACAGGGCGCCCAGCGCGCTGTCCGCCGTGGACGAAACGCGCAGCACCGCGCCGTTCCCCAGCCGCAGCGCATAGTAATAGGTCTGCTCGGACAGCGTGGCGGACAGGCGGCTGGATTCGCCGACCCCGTTTTCCAGCGCCGCGGCAATCTCCGGCCGCGCGGCATGGTTTTCCATCCCGCTTATGTCGCTCTTATTGTCGTACAGCACCGCGCCGTCTTCCCCGACCAGCGTGATGCGGTCGGCATACACGCTGCCGATGCGCACGAGTTCCTGCCAGTCATCGTCCTGGATGACCGTGGCAATATAGTTGCACTCGTTCGCCAGACGGCTGCGCATATCCTGCGACAGGCCGGAATGCACCGCAACCAGCAGCAGCGAGGCGGTCAGCAGCAGGGTGACCAGCGCCGTCAGGAAAATACTGCCGAATACGCGCTTCCTCATCCATGGTCCCCCATGCGGTAGCCCACGCCGCGCACAGTTTCGATCATCGAGCCGCCCGTGCCCAGCTTCTGCCGCAGCGTGCGGATATGCACATCCACCGTGCGGGTTTCGCTCTCATTGCCATAGCCCCAGATATTCTCGAGCAGCACGTCGCGGGTAAGCACCGCGCCGCGGTTTTTCATCAAAAGGCACAGCAGCTGGTACTCCTTGAGCGTCAGCTGCACCTCGGTCTCGCCCACGTGCACACTGTGCGCCCGCTCGTCCACGCAGATATTGCCTGCGACCAGCGGGCGGGCCGCCTCTTCTTCCGCTGCCGCCCCCTGCGTGCGGCGCAGCACCGCGCGGATGCGCGCGACCAGCTCCATCATGCCGAAGGGCTTTGCGATATAATCATCCGCCCCGCTGTCCAGGCCGACCACCTTGTCGTATTCCGTGTTTTTCGCCGTCAGCAGGATGACCGGGATTTTCGCGGTCTCCTGCGCGGCGCGCAGCCGACGCAGGATGGTGATTCCATCCTCGCCGGGCAGCATGATATCCAGCAGGATCAGCTGGGGCTTATCCAGGCGCAGTGCGTCAAACAGCGCGCCGCCGTCCGAAAAGCCGCGCGCTTCCAGCCCGGTGTTCTGCAGCGTATAGACGACCAGTTCGCGGATGCCCGCGTCATCCTCTACGCAGTAAATCATGCGTTTCCTCCTTAAAAGCCGCCCCTTGCGGCCATTTCCAACCCAGTTTACGCGTCCAAAGGCGCGCATGTAACAGAAAATCACTGCGCTGCAGTGATTTTCCTCAAACCTCAAGCTTTTTCCGCGCTCTTATGCATACCGGTGATGGAAAACTCCACCCACTCGGCGATGTTGGTCGCGTGGTCGCCGATGCGCTCAAGGTACTTGGCGATCATCAAGATATCGAGCACCCACTCGCCGTGCTCCGGATTGTTCGCGATCTCCGCGATCAGGTCCTTTTTGCACTCGGTAAACAGGTTATCCACCACGTCGTCGTACTCGATGACGCTCCATGCGAGCGTCAGGTCGCGGCGCACGAACGCATCCAGGCTGTCGGTGACCATCTTGATGGTCGCCTGCGCCATCTCCTCGATGTGCTTGTTGTGCCCGCAGGTGTTCGGCAGGTAGGTGACGATCTCGGCGATGTCGCTGGCCTGGTCGCCGATGCGCTCGATGTCGGTAATCATCTTAAGCACGGCCGAGATCAGGCGCAGGTCGCTCGCAACCGGCTGCTGCTGGAGCAGCAGTTTCAGGCACATGGACTCGATCTCGCGCTCCTTGCGGTCGATCTCCTGGTCGATGCGGATGGCGGATGCGGCGAGCTTGACGTCCTCGCTCAGCAGCGCCTTGACCGAGCTGGCGATCGCGTTCTCGCACAGCGCGCCCATGGCGATCAGTTCGTTGTTCAGCTCCAGAAGCTGGGTGTCGAAACGGTTTCTCATCAGCCGAACCTCCCCGTGATGTAGTCCTCAGTGCGCTTGTCCTTGGGCATGGAGAACAGCTTCTCGGTCTCGCCGACCTCGATCATATCGCCCAGCAGGAAGAACGCGGTGGTATCGGATACGCGGGTAGCCTGCTGCATGTTGTGCGTCACCATGACAATAGTATAATCTTTTTTCAGCTCCAAAACAAGGTCTTCGATCTTCGCGGTCGAAATCGGGTCCAGGGCGGAGGTGGCCTCGTCCATGAGGAGGACGTCGGGCTCCACCGCCAGGGCGCGGGCGATGCAGATACGCTGCTGCTGGCCGCCGGACATGGACAGCGCGGATTTTTTCAGGCAGTCCTTGGTCTCGTCCCAGATCGCGGCGTGGCGCAGCGAAGTCTCAACGATCTCGTCGAGTTTGACGCGGCTCTTGATGCCGTGCGTGCGCGGACCGTAGGCGATGTTGTCGTAAATCGACATCGGGAACGGGTTGGGCTTCTGGAACACCATGCCCACGCGCTTGCGCAGCAGGTTTACGTCGCAGTCGTGGTAGATGTCCTCGCCGTCCAGGCGGATATCGCCCGTGATCTTGCAGCCCTCGACCAGATCGTTCATGCGGTTGAGCGAGCGCAGCAGGGTGGACTTGCCGCAGCCGGACGGGCCGATGAAGGCCGTGATCTCATTGGCCTTGATGTCCAGGTCAATATCGTGCAGGGCATGGAAATCCCCGTAATAAAGGTTCATGTCCTTGATCTCAATTTTATTTTCGTTCATAGATAACCCTCTTTTATCATTCATGCCGGAGGCCTGCCGCAGCGCGCGCGCCGAAGCGGCTGCATCGTGCGCAGCGGTATCCTGCTGTGTACTGCGGAACGGCGCCATGCGCCGGATCGACTGTACGAATTCACTGTGATCCATACCGTCCCCCGCTTTCCGGCCCATCACTTTTTGGTCAGCTTTTTCGCGACGAACGCCGAAAGCGCGTTCATCAGAAGCACGACGACCAGCAGCACGACCGCGGTCGCGTACGCTTCATTCATGTGCAGGCCCTCGCCGGACAGGACGTACATGTGGATGGCGAGCGTACGGCCGGACTGGAACAGCCCGGGGATCTGCGCCATCGTGCCCGCGGTGAAGATCAGCGCGGCGGTCTCGCCGACGATGCGGCCGATCGCCAGGATGATGCCGGACAGGATGCCGGGCATTGCGCTCGGCAGCACGATGCGGAACACCGTGCGCAGGCGTCCGGCGCCCAGGCCGAACGAGCCTTCGCGGAAGGTATCCGGCACTGCCATCAGCGCTTCCTCCGCGGTGCGCATGATGAGCGGCAGGATCATGATCGCCAGCGTCATGCCGCCCGCGATCAGCGAGTAACCCCAGTGCAGCTGGGTGACAAAGAACAGCATGCCGAACAGGCCGTACACGATGGACGGGATGCCGGAGAGCGTCTCGGTCGTGATGCGGATGATACCCACCAGCTTGTTGCCGCGCTTTGCATACTCATTGAGGTAAATCGCGGTGAACAGGCCGAGCGGCACCGCGATGACCAGCGCGAGCAGGGTCATCTCGACCGTGGTGATAATAGCCGGCATCATGGATACGTTGTCCGAATTGTAGGTCCACTCAAACAGGGAGGGCTTGAGGTTCGGGATGCCGTTGATTAAGATGTACGCAATCAGGAACAGCAGCACGGCAAAGGTGATGACCGCCGCTGCGTAGACCAGCCCCTTCTGCACGCGCGCCTTGGTGCGCCCGTACATCTTTTTCGGCTGTTCCTTTGCCTTGGCTTCGACTTTTTCCGTGGTTTTGGTGGCTTCGCTCGTCATGCGTCCTTCCTCCTTTTGAGCACCGAGAACGCCAGGTTAATCAGCAGGATAAATACAAACAGCACAACGCCCGTGGCGATCAGCGCCTCGCGGTGCAGGCCGCTTGCATAGCCCATCTCGATGACGATATTCGCGGTCATGGTGCGGATGCCGTCCAGCAGGCTTGCGGTCAGGCGCGGCTGGTTGCCCGCTACCATGATGACCGCCATGGTCTCGCCGATCGCGCGGCCGATGCCGAGCACGATGCCCGCCAGCACGCCGGACTTGGCCGCCGGCAGCATGACCGAGAACACCGCGCGCTCATGCGTTGCGCCCATGGCAACCGCGCCTTCATAATAGGCGTTGGGCACAGCGCGCAGCGCAGCCTCGGATACGCCGATGATGGTCGGCAGGATCATGATGCCGAGCAGGATGGAAGCGGACAGGATGGTCGCACCCGAGGAGATGTCCGCCCCGAAAAACTGGGCCACATCGAGCACAGTCGGCGCGATGACCACCATGCCGAAAAAGCCGTATACAATGGACGGGATGCCCGCCAGCAGCTCGGTGCAGGGCTTGAGAATGCCGTAAATGCGCTTCGGGCAGTAGAACGCCATGAAGATGGCGGTCAGCAGGCCGACCGGCACGCCGATCACGATCGCGCCTGCGGTGATGTAAATACTGCCGACGATCATCGGCAGGATGCCGTAGATATCATTGCCCGGCCGCCAGGTCGTACCCGTGAGGAAATTTAAAAAGCCGATTTCCTTCATAGCCGGCAGGCCGTTGGCAAACAGGAACACGCAGATCAGGGCGACCGCCAGAATGGACGCCAGCGCGCAGACCAAAAACACGCCGTGCATAATGGTCTCGCGCAGGTTTTTCCAGCCGCTCCGCTGCCGGGTTGCGGAATCATTCATTATCAATATCACCCCATAGACAGTGGGAAAAGGGCGAAAACCATTCCGCCCTTCATTCCCTGTTCTTCTTGTGTTTACGCCGCTACGTCAGCCCAGTCGGTCGTCTCGCCGACATAGATGCTGCGGATCTGATCCATGGTCAGGTTTTCAACCGTGTTCGCCGGGTTTACAACAACCGCGATGCCGTCCAGTGCGATTGCAGTGCCGGTCAGCTCAGCTGCTTCTTCGTCCTTCAGCTCGCGGGACGCCATGCCGATGGCAAAGGTACCGTCCATCGCGCCGGTCATACCGGAGGTGGAGTCAGAGGTCTGGAGGTCGATCTGCGCATTCGGGTTAACTGCCTTGTATGCCTCGATCAGCTTCTCCATAACCGGGGATACCGAGGAGGAACCGCCTACTGCGATCTGGCCGGAAGAGCCGTCCGAAGTGAACGCCGCAGCCGCGTCGTCAACCTTGATGTAGCCTTCCTCTTCAACGATGGCCTGGCCGTCCGCGCTCATGATAAAGTTAATGAAGTCAGCCGCAACGCCGGTCGGCTCGCCCTTGGTCGCAATGTTGAACGGACGGGACAGGGTGTAGTCGCCGCTCTTTACGTTCTCGACAGTCGCCTCAACGCCGTCAACGGTAACCGCCTTAACGGTGTCGTTCAGGGAGCCGAGGGAAACATAGCCGATCGCCGCTTCGTTGCCGGCAACCGTGGTCAGTACCGCGTCGGTACGGTTGGCAATTTCAGCTTCAACCGTGGTGTTGTCGCCGTTGTCGTCCTCAACGCCGGTCAGCTCGACGAACGCGCCGCGGGTGCCCGAGCCGTCCTCACGGGATACGACATGGATCGCGCCGGAAGCGCCGGTGGTCTCGCCCTGGGTTTCCTCTCCGGTGGTTGCAGCAGGTTCGTTGCTGCTGCAGCCTGCCAGTGCGCCGCACAGCATCAGGCCAGCCAGCAGCAGGGATACGCTCTTTTTCATAATGGTTATTTCTCCTTTGCATGATGTTCTTGTTTTTTTGTTACAAGAACATCTTACGGAGATTATGTAAAATCCAAAAGGCAAGGTTTGTAAAATCCATGTTAAGTGCAAAACCTTGTGTAAAGTGTGCAAAAAAAGACGGAGAAACTCGCGTTTCGCCGTCTTTTTGCCTGTTATATCCTTTGTCAGTCGCCTGTGCCGTCACAGGATGCTGCCTGTGCCGTCGTCCTGGCCCTTTGTGATGGAGCGGATGACAACGGTATAGGCGTCCCCTTCCTCCGTGGAGACGCGCACATGGTCGCCCTGTTTTTTGCCGAGCAGCGCCCGCCCGAGCGGCGCGTCGCGGCTGATGCGGCCCTGCAGCGGGTCGCAGCGCACGCTGGTCACGACCTGGATGGTATCCGTCTCTCCATCGTCCTCAAAATACAGTTCAACCTGGTCGAACAGGCCGACCTCGTCCGCCGCCGCCGTGTCCTCGATCACGCGGGCGTTCTTTATCATGCGCTCCAGATAGCGGATGCGGCTGCGGTTGCGGTTCTGCGCCTGTTTGGCGGCCTTGTACTCGAAATTCTCGCTCAGGTCGCCGAAGGCGCGCGTGCGCTTGACCTCCTCGATCAGCTCGGGCATCAGTTCCAGCCTGCGGTGGTCCAGCTCCTTGCGCATCATCTCCAGGTCCTGTTCGGTCAGTTCGTTGTGCATAACGTCACTCCCTCTGTTTTCCCCGGCGGGACGGGACGCGTCTTCCCCCGCCGTGCGTCCAGTGTAGCACAACCGGGCGGGGAATGCAAGGCGCCGCGCTTTCCGCCGCCGCAAGCGAAAACGGACCGCTTCCGCAGTCCGTTTTTCCATTACGTTTTGATGCGTTTTTTCCGGAAATATCCGAGATAGAGCACCGCTGCCGCCATGCTCCAGAAGTAGGCCATCATGTACGGCACCTCAAAGATATTCTCGAAATAGCAGTGCACCAGCACGCCGCACATGCCCGCAAACATGGACACCGCCAGCACGCGCGTACGGTCGGTCTGGCTGTAGCCCGTGCGCCCGATCGAGCGCAGGCACCACAGCACCATGCCGATCAGCAGGATGATAAAGAAAATCAGACCGATATAGCCCATTTCCACAAGGGTTTTGAGATAATAGTTATCCATGTAGAAATATTCGAAGGTTTCGGTCTCCTCGATCACCTTGTTCTGCATGGCGACCGCGCCGCCGAACCGGCCGAGGCCGAAGCCCAGCCAGGAATTGGCGCTGTGCAGCAGGTCAAGGCCGGTTTCCCACCGCACCATGCGGCCCGCGCGCTGGCTGGCTTCCACATAGTCGGCGGTGAACAGGTAGGTGATGCGCGTGGCAATGGACGGGATGGCAATCAGCGCGCCCGCGCCCGCCACGCCCATCAGCGCGATCAGGCGGCGGTCCAGGAAGATGGCGAACACAATGACCGCCACCACAAGGCCGCCCCACGCGCCCTTGGAGAAGGTGAAGATGCAGCACAGGCACATCATGCCGGTGCCGCAGATCGCGAGCACCTTGACCCACATCTTTTTGCTGTAATATGCGATGCCCGCCACCATGGGCGCGAACAGCACAAGCAGGCTGCCCATAATGTTCGGGCTGCCGGTGATTGAATATACGCGCGTGCGTACGTTTTCCTCGGTCTGGGAAACCCAGCTTTCCGGGATCGGTGCGGCGACAATATACTGATAAATGCCGTGCGCCGCCACGACGAGCGCCATCGCGACAAGCGTGCCATAAAAAATGGCAAAATCGCGGTCATCCTCAATCAAGCGGGTGACAAGGAAGAACCAGAGCAGATACTGCACAACCGCACGGTAACCATCGACCGCAATCCCCATATCGGGCGACACCGCGCACATCAGGAAGAACCCGACTGCGATGAACAGCAGCAGATATGCATCTACCGGCGTGGCGCGGGACTGGACAGGCGCGCGCTTCATTGCGGTGTGCCACAGGATGTAGGCGACCGCCGCGAGCATCATGCCTTCGTCCCAGACCGAGCCGATAAAGCCGGGCAGATACCCCATTGTCGTCGATGCCCACCGGATCAGCACGTCCAGCGGCAGGTACAGCGCCAGACAGATCAGCAGCAGGCCGCGCACGCCGGCAAAGCGGAACGCCTTCCCGATGATGCCGCCGCCCAAAAAGGCCGAAACCGGCCTCCAGATGGCAAGGCAGATGCGGTAAATCAGGCTCTCAGCCGCTGCATCGCCTAAGCGCTCGGCAAAGCGCCGCAGCGCCGCCATGATGCGCGCGTAGCGGCTGTTTGCTGCCGTGCAGATCGGCACGGCGCAGAAATGCTCCCATATCTGTCGGAAGCGGGAGTCCGGGTAGGCCCTGCGTATCCGGTTAAAAAAGCCCGCGATGATGCCCTCGTGGTACCACTCGCGCAGGCGCATGACCGCCCGGACAAGCAGGCTGTTTTGAAAAATCGCTTTCATAGGCTTATTCGTCCGCAATATCGACCATGTCGATGTTGCCGGTGGTCTCAAAGTCGTCGGTCTTTACGATAAAGGTGCGGCCCGCGCGCACTTCCTGCGTGCCGATCGACGGGGCGGCCGTGCCCTTGGGCACGGTGGTCTCGATGGTGAACACCAGGTCCTTCTTGCTCGGGTCAAGCGCGTTGACGATGCTGCCGTCCGCCGTGGTCACCTGCTGCACGTAGTCCTCGATCTGCATATCCGTAATCTCGGCATTGGTAAACGAGCTGCCGCTGACGATTTTCTTGCCGACCTGGCTGTTGCGCTGCACCTCTTCCACCAGGAAGGGCGTTGCGCCGCGCACGCGGACGGTCACGGTCATGGACACCTGGGGCGATGTAATCTCCGAAATCTGCGGCGCAAACAGCTTGTAGCCCACGCCGGCGACAACGGCAATCGCGGCAATCAATACCAGCAGATCGACGATATTGATAACGCCGAACAGCTTGCCCTTTTCATTGATAACTTTCATGTTTTTCCTCCGCTTTGGTAATGGTTCTGGAATTTACCATGCTATTATATCATAGACTTTTTCATTTTAAAAGCCTTATTCCAGCGCCAATGTGCGAAGGCGCCCGGTCATCCCGCCAGCGAGCGCAGCCAGTCCGCCAGCCGGAAGCGGAATTCCACCTGCCCCTCCGCTTCGCGCACGCACTCCGCCGCCTCCGCCGGGGCGACCGAAAACGCCGTGCACCACCATGCCGCGCGCGGCTGCAACGGCGCAAACGCGCCCACCGCGAGTACGCAGGCTGCGGTAAAAATGGCCGCCGCGGCCTGCCTGTCCTGTTTTTTCATAACAAAAACCGCCTTCCGTCAACTGGTGTACCCAGTATGCCCGGAAGGCGGCTGCATTATACGGTTTCGGTCAGGAAGGTGTCCGCGAAGCGGCGGGACAGCATCTTCGCCGCGGTTTTGGCGCGGCCCTCGTCCGAGAACAGGCCGTAGACTGTCGGTCCGGAGCCGCTCATCAGCGTGCCGTCCGCGCCGTTCTCGGTCAGGCACGCCTTGATCTCGCCGATCTGGCGGCGCCCCGACGCGGTTACCGCCTCCATCACATTGGACAGGCGCTTGCAGATGCCTGCAAAATCGCCCTTTTCGAGCGCCTTTATCATCCCGGCGGTGTCCGGGCGCTTTTTGATATCCACCGCGTCGATCGCCTGATAAACCTCCCTGGTGGAGACCGCAAACGGCGGCTTGCACAGCACCACCCAGCAGTGCGGCATGGGCGCGAGTGCGGTCAGCTCCTCGCCGATGCCCTCGGCGAGCATGGTGCCGCCGCGCAGGCAATAGGGTACGTCCGCGCCCAGTTTCAGCCCCATTGCGCACAGTTCATCGTCAGTCAGCCCGGTGGCGTGCAGCGCGGAAAGCGCGCGCAGCACCGCCGCCGCGTCGGTCGAGCCGCCGGCCAGCCCCGCCGCGACCGGGATGCGCTTTTCGATATGGATTTCGCAGGTCCCGAGCAGCGCGCCCGTCTCCCGATAGAACAGGTCGGCCGCGCGGTACGCGAGATTGCGCTCGTCCACCGGCAGATAGGGCAGGTTGCAGGTCAGGATGATGCCGCGCGGCTTGCGCTCGCCGTGCGTCACAGTGACCTTGACCGTATCGTGCAGCGCAACCGACTGCATGACCATTTTGACCGTGTGATAACCATCCTCACGCCGGCCGGTCACGTCCAGCGTCAGGTTGATTTTGGCACGCGCCTGCACCGTGGTATCCGCGTGCGTAATTTCCTGTTTCTTTCCAAAAAGCATAATATCCTCAAGCCTTTGATTGAATTACCCCCGCACCGCAGCAGGGGGATGGGGTCAGCCCAGCGCGACCTGCTCGGGTACGCGGTTCCGGAACACCGTGACGCTGGTAAAGCCCGCGTCGCGCGCGTTGCGCACACAGTCGTCAAAGCCGCGGCCGACGTTGTCCAGCGCGTGTGAGTCCGAGCCGATCGAGATGCGCTCGCCGCCCATGCGCCGGTATTCGTACAGGATGTCCTGCGGCGGGCCGACCTTTTTCATCCAGCCGCCCAGGCCTGCCGCGTTCAGTTCGAGCGCATAGCCGTGGTCGATGCACGCGCGCAGCACCTGCTGGACGCGGTCCATGTAGTGGTCGAAGGACGGCACATAGTCGCCGTGCTTCATCACGCGCAGCGGATAGTCGATGTGCGCCAGCACGTCAAACCCGCCGTGCGCCTCCATTTCGAGCATCTGGTCGAAGTATTCGTGCAGGAACGCGTCGCAGTCCAGATTCGCGTAGTCGTGGAAGTAGATGTCCAGATCGTTGGGCATGGCGTGCAGCGAGCCGATCACCATGTCCAGTTCATGCGAGCGGATAAACGCATCCGCCGCAGGGTCCGCATGGATTTCACCGATCTCAATCCCGGTGAGCACCTCGATCTCACCGGAAAACGCCTGCTTCGCCGCGCGGATATCGCGCAGGCAGGCCTCCACGTCCCGGTTTTCGGACGGGCCGCGCGTGCGGAAAAAGTCCAGATGGTCGGTGATGCCGATGATGTCCAGCCCCGCGTCCACGCAGGCGCGCACCTTGTCCGCCACCGTCTGGGGCGAGGCCGCGTCCACCGAATATTCCGTGTGCATGTGCAAATCCACTCGCATTACCTGTTTCCGCCTTTCTAAGCAAACATGAGCGCGGTCTCCACAAAGCAGGCCACGATTGCCGCCGTCATTCCGATATTGCAAAAGATCGTCTGCATCGAGGGCGCGCACGGCCCGTGTTCCCACACCTGCTTTTTCCAGCCGCGCACGAGCAGGATGACGCCCGCAGCCGTGAGCGCGGGCCAGCTGAGCAGATACAGCATGGGCAGCAGGCCGCTGTCCGGCAGCAGGAACACAACAAACGACCCATACACATTAAACAGCATATGCAGCACGATGGGCGTTTTGATCGAGCCGGTGTAAAAATACGCATACGCCTGCAGCAGGCCGAGCGCAAACGCATAGAAGAACTGGCTCACGTTCGCGTGGTACAGGCCGAACAGCAGCGCCGAGACCAGCGCGGCAGGCTTCTGCCCATAGCGCGCCAGCCGCCCCGCGAGCAGGCCGCGGAACAGCAGCTCCTCGCAGACCGGGCCGATGATGCACGCCCCGAGCAGCACGACCGGCAGCGGCATCATGTTAAAGGTCTCGGTCACCATATCGACCGGCTGAAGCCCCGCGATGCGGTAAATCAGATCGTTAAGCGCCGAGCCGATGAGCGAACCCACCCACATCAGCGCCGCGCCGATCACAAACCACCGCCCGAGGAGCCGCGGTGTTGCCCCGCGGCGCGTGAGCGGCGGCGCAGGCACCTTCCGGCACAGCCGGTAACACAGCGGCAGCGCGATGAGATAGTACCCCACCAGCGCAAGCAGATAATATGTGGTTGCATCCGCGTTGAGCATACCCGCAAACCCCGCCAGCATCAGCAGCACCTGCCAGACCAGCGCGCACGCCAAGGTCAGCACGAGCGACCAGCCCAGGCGGGAACAATATTTTTTCTCCTGCCGGAGATCGTTTTCCTGCATAATAGCCCCCATGCGGCAGAAAAACAGGGCAAAGCCTTGCCGCCCCGCCCCGTTTTCTGCATTCTCTGTGTTACTTGGCCGCGTTTGCCTCGTTTACCAGACGCTCGGTGTCCTTCGCGATCATCAGCTCCTCGTTGGTGGGGATGACCAGCACGCGGACACGCGCCCAGTCGATGGAGATGTCCATCTGTCTGCCGCGGTACTTGTTCTTCTCGGGATCAATCTTGATGCCGAGATACTCCATATGCTCGCAAACGTCCCAGCGGACCGAGCGGTCGTTCTCGCCGACGCCCGCGGTGAAGATGATGGCGTCCACGCCGCCCATCTCCGCGATGTACGAACCGATGATCTTCTTAACCGAAAGGTTGAACATCTCCTTGGCCAGCGCCGCACGGGCGTTGCCGTCCGCGATTGCGGTGTCGAGGTCGCGGAAGTCGGAAGAAACGCCCGAAATGCCCAGCATACCGGACTTCTTGTTCAGGATGTTGATGACCTCCGCCGCGGAGATATTCTCATGCTCCGCCAGGAACTCGATGATCGCAGGGTCAAGGTTGCCGGCGCGGGTGCCCATCGGCAGGCCGTCCAGCGGGGTGAAGCCCATCGAAGTATCATAGCTCTTGCCGCGGTTGATCGCGCAGATCGAAGAGCCGTTGCCGAGGTGGCAGGTAATCAGGCGCAGATCCTCCATCGGACGGCCGAGCATCTCGGCAGCCTGCTGGGAAACATACTTGTGGCTGGTGCCGTGGAAGCCGTAGCGGCGGATCTTGTACTTCTCATAGTACTCGTACGGGATGGCGTACATGTAGTGCGACTGCGGCATCGTCTGATGGAACGCGGTATCGAATACGGCGACCATCGGAACGTCCGGGCCCATAACGTCGCGGCAAGCCTGGATGCCGATCAGGTTGGGCGGATTGTGCAGCGGCGCGAGCGGGACGCAGTCCTCGATCGCCTTGAGCACCTTCTCGGTGATGATAACGCTGTCCGAGAAGAATTCGCCGCCGTGCACCACGCGGTGGCCGACCGCGTCGATCTCGCTCATGGAGGAAATGACGCCCTTTTCGGGATCGAGCAGCACGTCGATAACCGCCTGGATCGCTTCCTTATGGGTCGGCATCGCGATTTCGAACCTGAACTTCTCATCCGACTTGTTGCTGGTGTGCGTCAATACGCCGTCAATGCCGATGCGCTCGCACAGGCCCTTGGCCATGACCTCGCCCGACTCGGTGTCAAGCAGCTGGTACTTCAGCGAAGAGCTGCCAGCGTTGATAACCAGAACTTTCATTTGCAAAACTCCCTCATGCCGTATTTGGCGGCTTGCGTGAAGCCGCGGAAGCCGATATAATAATGCTGTAGTATTATTTTACACGATCTGGTCAAAATGTACAAGCCATAATTTATCCGTACTTCACCAAAATTCCACCGCTTTTAAGGAGAATCGCCCATGACCGTCTGCGGCATCGTCGCCGAATACAACCCCTTCCACGCGGGCCACGCGCACCATATCGCCGAGACGCGGCGCGTTTTGGGCGCAGATACCGCGGCCGTCTGCGCAATGAGCGGCAATTTTGTGCAGCGGGGCGACCTCGCGGTGATGGAGAAATACGCGCGCGCCGCGGCGGCGGTGCGCTGCGGCGCGGACCTTGTGCTGGAAACGCCGCTGTCCGCCTGCCTGTCCTCGGCGGAGGGGTTCGCGCGCGGCGCGGTCGCGCTGCTGGACGCGCTCGGCTGCGTCACCCACCTGTCGTTCGGCGCGGAACGGGCGGACCTTGCGCTTTTGCAGCGGGCGGCGGACCTGTCCCACCGGCAGGAGGAGGCCCTCCGGCAGGCGCTGGCCGCCGGCCTGCCCTATGCCGCGGCCATGCAGCAGGCGGTCGGCGCCGCCGACCCGGAAGCGGGGACGCTGCTCGCCAGCCCGAACAACACGCTCGCGGTCGAATACCTGTCCGCGCTGGATACGCTGGGCAGCCGGATGCAGCCGCTCGCCATTGAGCGGAAAGGCGGCGCGCACGACAGCGATACCCCGGCGGACGGCCTGCCCTCGGCGTCCTATCTGCGCGACCTGCTGGCGCGGGGGGACGCGGAAGCCTGCCGCCCGCTCATGCCGGAAGCATCCTTTGCCGTGCTCGAACAGGAAATACAGTCTGGCGCGGCGCCGGTCGTGCGGGACGCGGTCGATCAGGCCATCCTTGCGCACCTGCGGCGGCTGGATGCGGCCGCCCTCATCCCCTTTTGCAGCGGGGACAATGGGCTGGCGCACCGCCTGGCGGACGCGATCCGCGACAATACCAGCTTTTCCGAAATCTGCACCGCCGCGCAGACCCGGCGCTACCCGCTCGCGCGCGTGCGGCGCGTGCTGCTGCGCGCATGGCTCGGCCTGCCGCAGTCCGTATCGCCCGAGCCGCAGTATATCCGCGTGCTCGCCATCGGCAGGCAGGGGCGCACCATCCTGCGCCGCATGAAAGACACCTGCGCCCTGCCGGTCGTCATCAAGCCGGTCACCGAGCGCAGCCTGCCCGAAGATTTGCAGCCTGCCCTTGCGCGCGACGCGCTTGCGGACGACCTGTACGCCCTCGCTTACCCCGCGCCCGAATTGCGTGTGGGCGGCGGGCACTTCCGCAAAACGCCGTTCTGCCTGATAGACGGCTGATCTCCCGCTGTTTTTCCCGGCGGGAAATTTTTTTCGCCAACTACTTGACCTGTCGTAGTAGTTCTGCTATGATTACTACGACAGATAAAGTAGTGAGGTGAGGCCATGCTGGGAAGC
Organism: uncultured Butyricicoccus sp.; assembly: GCA_900557315.1. GTDB lineage: Bacteria > Bacillota > Clostridia > Oscillospirales > Butyricicoccaceae > Agathobaculum. Next base: position 14,940 of record USSI01000002.1, read on the forward strand.
GATGTAATGCGCGGCTATAACGATATGCTCATCCTGTGCCTGCTGCTGGAGGGAGACTCGTACGGCTATGCGGTTTCCCGCGAGATCGAGCAGCGCAGCGGCGGCGAGTACCCGATCAAGGAGACAACGCTCTATTCCGCGTTCGGGCGGCTGGAAAAGCAGGGGTACATCGTCCCCTATCAGGGCAGCGAGACGCAGGGCAGGCCGCGCACCTATTACACCATCACGGACGAGGGCCGCAAAGCCTATGCCGCCAAATGCGCGGAGTGGCAGGTGCTCAAGGCCGTAGTGGACCGTTTTGCAAAGGAGGATACGACAGATGGAAGCAATCCGTAATTATGTGGAAGCATTGTTCGCCGGCCTGCCGCAGCGCGAAGATGTCCTGCGGGTCAAAGCCGACATGCTGGCGAACCTGGAGGAAAAGTTCAACGCCCTGCTGGACGAGGGCAAAAACGAGGCCGAGGCCACCGGTATCGTCGCCGCGTCCATTGGCTCAGCGGAAGATCTGCGGGAGCAGTTCGGCGTGCGCGAGGTGGTTCCTGCGCTTTCCGCTGTCCCGAACCGGTTCCTGTTCGTCCTGTTCCTGCTCACTATGGTTCCGCTCGTGATGATTGCGGCCAGGCTGTGCTTCACCTCCGCGCTGATGGATGGAGGCCAGGTCTGGTGGCTGATTAAATACACCGTTGCCGGGATTGTGATTGTCGCGGGGCTGTACCTGCTTGCACGTTTCTGGATACGGCGTCAGGGCATCCATCTGCGCCGCTCGCTTGTATTCCTCGGCATTTCGCTCCCGATTGCCTGTGTGCTGTATATCTATCTGTGCGCGTGGCATGGCCTGTGCTGGGAAATCCCGCTCGCATATTTCCCAATCTGCTGCCTGGCCGCCATTGCGCTTGAATATATCGAACGCACCATGCCGTCCGCCGTGCCGCAGCAATAATTGACATTCCCCCTCTTTTGCTTTACAATACATTTCAGCACAGTAAAGCAAAGAGGGATTTTCACATATGATCGGACTGGGAACCATTGTCAACTGCGGCACCGTCGTCGCGGGCACAACGCTCGGCGTTTTCCTCAAGGGCGGGCTGCCGCGGCGTTTTGAAACCACCATCATGCAGGCGCTCGGCCTGTGCACGTTCTTCATCGGCATCGGCGGCGCGGTCGCCGGGCTGGTGACCATCGAGGGCGGCGCGCTCTCCACCCAGCACACTATGCTGCTGGTGCTCAGCCTGGTCATCGGCGCGCTGATCGGCGAGGCGCTCGACATCGAGACCCGCCTGAACAACTTCGGGACATGGTGCCAGACCCGCTTTGCGGGCGGCGGCGAGGACAGCAAGTTCGTCGAGGGCTTTGTGGCCTCCTCCCTGCTGTTCTGCGTGGGCGCTATGGCGATCGTCGGCTCGCTCGAGGACGGGTTAAACGGCAACCCGTCCATCCTGATCGCCAAAGCGGTGCTGGACGGCGTGGCCGCCATTGTGTTTGCAGCCTCTCTCGGCAAGGGCGTGTACCTGTCCATCCTGCCCCTGTTCGTGTACCAGGGCGGCATCACGCTGCTGGCGCGGTTCATCCGCCCGTGGCTGACAGATGAACTCATCAGCCAGCTTTCCTGCATCGGCTCGGTGCTGATCTTCGCCATCGGTTTCAACCTGATGTTTGACAAAAAGGTCAAGGTCGGCAACCTGCTGCCCGCGATTTTCCTGCCCGTGGTGTTTTTCTTCCTTGCGAAATTCTTCCCCGCGCTTGGCACGCTGTAATACAAAAAGAGGCGAACGGCCTCCCCTCATGGGGACAATTTCAAAACTGTTCAAAGCAAAAAAGCCGCAGGAACCGAATTCCGGTTCCTGCGGCTTTTTGTACGTGACAAAATACAGGACCGCCGCTTAACGCACATATCATACATTAGGGAAGGGATCGATCCGGTCCGCCCAATGGCTTCACGCATATGCGCAACCATTCTCAGTACGGTATTGCTGCTGTATCCTTGCGCCGCAATGCTTCCCTGCCCGCATGTTTGGCAAAATCCGCGGAAGAACGGTTTTCCGCGAATGACTGCGCAGCCTCAGCAGGGACTTTCTTGCCTTGGCCGCTCAGGTTGCGCCGTTGACCACCCGGAACACCTGATCCCAGCGTCCGGTCAGGCAGCCGGTCAGGTTGCGGCAGCTGATACGCTGCAGCGCCTCGATCGAGCGGCTGCTGTAAAAGGCTGCGTGCGGGGTGATGATAACGTTTTCGCGCCCCCTCAACGCGCAGCGGCTGAGATCGGGTTTTTCCGCTTCGAGCACGTCCAGCCCGGCGGCACGGACCAGCCCCTCGTCCAGCGCGCGCACCAGATCGGCCTCCACCATACTGCCGCCGCGCGACACATTGAGGAAAATCGGATGCTTTTCCATGCGGCAAAAGCGTGCATAGTCGAAAAAACGTTCATTCCCCTCTGTCAGGTTCATGTGGTTGCTTATCACATCCGCCTTGCGCAGCACGGTCGCTTCGTCGCTCAGGCATGCACCCACGGCTTCCGCCTGCTCGGGCGTTGCCCGGGGATCGGCCGCCAGGACCTGCATGCCAAAGCCCTGCGCCCGGCGGGAGACCGCCCTGCCGATCTTGCCCAGGCCGAACAGGCCCAGCGTGCGCCCGGCCAGGCCCATGGGACGGGGTGCGGCGTAATACTGCCACCGGTGCTCACGGTCGATCGTACGAAAGTAGACTTTCAGATTGCGGTCAAGCGCCAGCATCAGCGCCATGGTATGGTCGGCCACTTCCTCCGTGCAGTATTCCCCAATCGCGCAGACCGCGATGCCGCGCCGCCGGGTTTCTTCCAGATCGACAAAATTGTAGCCGGTCGCGTTGATGGATATCGCGCGCAGGCGCGGCATCCGGTTGAGGGCCGCTTTGTCAAGCGGAAGGAAGGCGGTCAGCAGGCCGTCCGCGTCCGCCATTTCCCGGTAGAACAGCGCCGCGTCCCTGTAAGGGTGGACGACGATTTCCGCGTCCGGGATATCCTCCCGCAGGAAGGCAAATTCCTTTTCCAGCTCGCGCCCCAGCACATCCGGATAATCCGCAATCACGATTTTCATACGTTTCGCCCCTTTTTAGTTCTGTTCCATCGCTTCGGCAAACGCAACATCCAGTATTTCGAGCGCCGTATTGATCTCCTCCCTGGAAACCGTGAGCGGCGCGATAAAGCGCACCACGTTCTTGTCGCACCCGCAGGACAGCAGGTACAGCCCATGGTCGAGCGCACAGGCGCAGACCCTTGCGGTCAGCGCGCGGTCGGGCGTGCCGTCCGGCTGCACCAGCTCCATGCCGATCATCAGGCCGAGGCCGCGCAGATCGCCGATAGCGGGATACTTGCCCTCGATCTGTTTCAGGCCTTCCATGAAATACTCTCCCATTTTCGCGCCGTTTTCGATTGCGCCGCCCTCGAGCGCGTCAATCGCAGCGAGCGCCGCCGCACAGGAGACCGGATTGCCGCCAAAGGTGCCGCCGTGTGCGCCTGCAACCCATTTGTCCATGATCTCACTGCGGCCAACCACCGCGGACAGCGGCAGGCCGTTGGCAATGCCCTTGGCGCAGGACATGATGTCCGGCTTGACACCGTGCGTCTGCCATGCAAACATATTGCCGGTGCGGCCGAAGCCGGTCTGTACCTCGTCGAAAATCAGCATAATACCATATTTGTCGCAGATTTCGCGCACATACTGCACCCATTCGCGCGGCGGCACAACGTAACCGCCTTCGCCCTGCACCGGTTCCATCAGGATGGCCGCAACCGAATATGGATCGACAAGCCGCTTGAAAATATCGTCAAACTGGGTGAAATACGCCTTGGGGCATGCGCCGCCCTCGCTCGGGTACGGGCTGCCGAACAGCTTGGGATACTCGGCAAAATAGATGGATGGTACCAGCCCCTCATAGTGCTTGCGGTAGCCCGCGTTGGAGGCGGTCAGCGAGGTGCACAGCAGCGTCCGCCCGTGGAATGAGCCTTTGAAGGCGATGACTGCCGGGCGTTCGGTCGCATACTTGGCCAGTTTGACCGCGCCCTCGACCGCTTCCGCACCCGAATTGGAAAAGTAGACCTTGTATCCGCCGCCCATCAGTCCCACAAGCCGTTCGGCCAGCGCGGTTTCTGCCTCGTAGTGGAACAGGTTATGGCAGCAATGGGTCATCTTGTCCAGCTGCGCCTTGGCCGCTTCCACGACTGCCGGGTAATTGTGCCCCAGGTTGTTTACCGCAATGCCGCTGCCGAAATCCAGCAGTTTGCGCCCATCATCCGTGTAAAGCCAGCTGCCCTTCGCATGGTCGATACCGAACGGCAGGTCGTGCAGCGCCATCGGCGGCATGACCGCCGCGGAACGTTCTTTTAATGTGGGCATTGGAACTCCTCCTTGTTTCAGTCAAAAAAGTGATGGATGGTTTTCAGGATAAAAGCCGGCAGCTTACCAAAGGAATACGGCATGTAGATGCGTTCGGTCCATTTATGGCAGTCCTTGCCCCAGACGCCGTAGTTGACCGCCGGGATGTTGAGCGCCTTGGCGGTTGCAAGCGGCACGGGATACAGCTTCTGATAACCCGGGAAGCATTCCTGCAGCAGGGCGATTGATTCCGCGCCGTCGTCGATCTTCAGGTAGCTGGAATCGGTCAGGCTGGGGAAAAACTGCTGCAATTTGAGCGTTTCTCCGCTCTCCGCGGCAAACTCCGCCGTGATTTTTTCCAGCTCAGCGATCACCGCCGCCTCGTCCGGCATCTCACGCTTGAGCGTGTTGTGCGGGCAGAAGGGCGCAGCGAAGAACACAACCACAGTCGGCGTTTTGATGCCGCACAGGTCGCTCAGCGCCTGCACGATGCGCAGCGAAGTGATCCGCATATCGTCTCCCGCGGCGATGGATGCATCCGTAACGCGGTCGATATACGCGTCCAGATCACCCGGATACACACCCTTTGCCAGTCCATACAGCGCGCGGTAATCCAATACCTGTGTTTTTTCCATCAGCGGGCTGTACCGGTTGCCGGACAGCGCGCAGTAGTCCCGGTAGCGTGCATCCGCCAGCTGCATCACATTGTCCAGGGCGGTGCGCGCCGCACCCTTGAGCTGCGCCATGATCTCGGTCACCTGCCGGTTATGCACAAAGTAGTTGAAGTACACGCAGGCCGTGTGGGGTGTCTGCACATTGTACCGCGGCTTGAGATCCTGCATCTTGAGCACGGTCGGCGGAAGGGTGTACTCCCCGTTGTAGCCGTCGCAGTAGTCCGGGTTGCGGTCGATCAGCCGCACCAGCTCAGCCGCAGTCAGGTCAGGCGAAAAACCCTCAAAGCACTGCGCAACATGGGTTTCCCGGCCGATGATATAGAACATCGGCAGCAGCTTGCCCACCGCGCCGGTATAGACATAGCGCGTGGTGTCGCCCGCGTACATGGGGCAGATAAAATCGTTGTTGATGGCCAGCCGGAAGGTAAGGTGATGCGCTTCCTGCAGCTGGCGCAGCAGCGGCAGCTCCTCAATAATGCCGCCATGCAGGGTTTCCTCGACCGGGTTGAAGGAAAGCAGCAGGTTGCCGTGCAGCGTTTCCGGCTGCTCGGCCAGATGCTTTGCCAGCACGAGAAACACCGCGTCCCCGCCCTTCATATCGCATGCGCCGCGGCCGAACAGATAGTCTCCGGATTCCAGGTCGCGGCGCGCATCCTCCGGCAGAGCCGCATCGCGGAACACCTCGGCGAGTTTGTCGCAGTCAAAGGCATAGGGCTTATACTTGCCGAAGTCGTCCACGTCAACCGTGTCGATATGGCCGTGCAGCAGGATGGTGTCCCGCTCGCTGCCATCGCCGCCCTTGAGCAGCGCCATGACGTTGCGCCTGCCCAGCGGGTCGCCCTTCAGATCCTGCACGATCACCAGCTCGGGATGTGCCGCAAAATAGGGGATCGCACGCAGATATTCCTCAATCGCATCCGCAATGTCCCGCTCTCCGGCGGTGCCGTTCATGCTCGGAATGGATACCAGACGTTTGGTCAGCGCTTTGATTTCCTCAAACAGTTCCATGCGCAACCGCGCGGATGGGGGCTGTATATTCTAATTGCGGCTTTATGGCATTCCCACTGATCTCCGCTGTCATTGGGACGGACGGGGTGTTTTACGGCAGTGCATTTGTCGGTGTATTCAACCTGTTTTTGTGGACACATGGGCGGCGGCTGCTCGCCGGGCGGGAGGGGTTCCGCCTGAAAGACGCTGTATGCAATGCAGGCGTGCTCGGCGCGCTCGCCGGGGCGGCACTGTACTTTTTGCATTTTCAACTCCCCGGTCTGGCAGCGGATTTCATCAGCACACTGGCCTCGCTCAACACACCGCTGGCCATGCTGGTGATCGGCATATTCCTGTCGCAGTGCCGCCTGAAGGACCTGTTCTGCCGCAGCGTCATCCTGCCCGGATTGCTTCGGATGGCGGTGCTGCCGCTGGTTTTTCTGTTCCTGCTGCTGTGCCTGCATGTTCCGGCGTGGCACAGCGCAGGGAGCGCACTGCTCATGGCCGCATTGCTGTGCGCCAGCTGTCCCGCTGCGGCCTCTACCGTGCTGATGACATCCTCGCTGGGCATGGATTCCTCTTACGGCGCACGCCTTGTACTGCTGAGCAGCCTGCTTTCCGTGCTGACCATTCCGGGGATGGCTCTTCTGGCCTTCTGGCTGATACAATAATTGACAAGCCTACCTGCATACGGTATACTGGATGCAAAAAGCCGAGGTGTGCAACATGGGTCTGAAAAGCTTGAAAAAAGAGCCTTCCCTCGCGGAAAAGGCGTATACAGCCATCAAGGAAGCGATTATTTCCAACGAACTGACACCTGGCACGGCGCTGGCGGAGGAAACGCTGGCAGCCCATCTGGGTATCAGCCGCACGCCCATCCGAACCGCGCTGCAGCGCCTGCAATTAGAGGGGGTCGTCACCTCTTCCGGGAAAAAGCTGATTGTCGCTGAGGTGACCGGGCAGGATGTGCGCGATATCGACGCCGTGCGCACTCAGCTGGAGCCGCTTTCCATTCAGCTAATTGCGCAAAACGGCGGGCTGACTGCGAAGCAGCTGAAAATGCTTCAAACCTGCAATGACAGGCTGCAGGCCGCCGCACAGCAGGGGGACAATCTCGCTTTTCTGGAGCAGGATGTGACCTTCCACATTACGCTGGCGCAGTTGTCCGGAAACGGCTTTCTTGCCGATCTGGTACAAAGGAGCAACCTGATGATTCAGCGCTTCCACACCCTCACCGGCACGCTGGCCCGGTATGCGCCCACCGCGGCAGAGGAACACACGGCTATCCTGCAGGCGCTGGCGGAGCAGGATTATCCCAAGGCTGAAACCGCGCTGCGCACCCATCTGGAGCATGTGGACAGCCGCATCCTACAGAACTGATCTGCAAGGAGTACAGCAAATAACGGTGAAAGAGCGGCTCCAACCAGACGCTGCCATGCATTGCGTGCCAGATTTTATGAGAGGCAGTTTGCGGCGCTGCCTGTTGAGGCGAAAGAGGATTTCCCTGTGTGTAAATGCAACCCGGATAATGATTTGCGGAATGGATTCGACCATTTCTGGGTTTTTGGGGGAAATTCCGCCCGTCCAGGAGTGCGTGAAGCGTTTTGGCGCGCCTGGGGATTGTTTTATCCTGACTGATCGGGCAAAAGAAGAGAAAGAAGCCCTCCCCGGCAAGGGGAGGGCTGTTGTTTGACAAAATCAGGCAAAACAGTCGATGCAGGTTATGTTGCTGCTGACTATTTTAACAAGCCTTGGTATGAATTCGTTTCACAAATTTTGTGATCTCCACTTGCAGGACAGACATCAAAGACAGCCCAATGACGATGAGCCATTGTGTGCCATCCAACAAGGTCAACCGGAACGCACTTTGCAGTGCGGGGACGAACAGGATGCAGGCCATCAGAATGGCAGAAAACACGAAGGAAAAAATCAGCCAGGGATTGATTCCCTCTGCCCGCACCCAGATAGGCTCCGTATTGGAACGCTGGTTAAAAGCGCGGAGCATCTGCGAGAAGGCCAGCACACAGAACGCCATTGTCTGACCGGTCACATGGCCTCCCAGCTCTGCGCCAATCCAGTAAGCACAGATGGTCATGGCCGCCACAAAGATACCTTGCGTAATAACCCGGCGCACCAGGTCCTTTTCAAACAGAGTTCCCGATTTTACCGGCCTATGCTTCATAATGTTCTTGCTGGCCGGATCAACACCCAGCGCCAGCGCAGGCAAGGTCGCCGTGGCAAGGTTTACCCACAAAATGTGGACGGCCAGAAGGGGCGCCTCCCAGTTAAACAGGGTTGCAACAAACAAGGTTAGAATTTCCGCGATATTACCAACCAAAAGGAACTGGATCACCTTCTGGATATTGCGGTAGACACGGCGGCCTTCCTTGATAGCATAAGCAATGGTGGTAAAGCTGTCATCCAGCAAGATCATGTCAGCGGCATCCTTTGCCACATCCGTACCGGTAATACCCATTGCAACACCAATATCCGCAGCCTTCAAAGCGGGGGAGTCGTTAACACCGTCACCCGTCATAGCTGCTACTTCATCAGTACGTTTCAAACTCTGGATGATGCGCAATTTATCCGCAGGGGATACGCGGGCGAATACGGTCGTTGTTTTTACAGCAGCGTCCAATTCGTCATCTGTCATCGTATCCAGTTCCTCACCGGATATGACGGTATTGCCTTCCCGGTAGATATCCAGCTCCTTCGCAATGGCAAGAGCCGTCACCTTGTGGTCGCCGGTAATCATGATCGTGCGGATACCTGCCTGCCGGCAGGTGCGCACAGAACCGGCCACTTCTTTTCGAGGCGGGTCGATCATTCCGGTCACACCCACAAAAGTCATGTCAAATTCCACATTCTCATCATCTGTGGGCAGTTCCGTGAGGGTACGCATGGCAAAGCCAAGCACACGCAAAGCGTCCTCCGACATGGACAGGCAAAGTTTCGTAATGTTTTCTTTGTCAGCCTTCGTAATGGGCCGCACGCCTCCCGAGGTCAGAATGTGGGTACACAGAGGCAGCATTTCATCCACTGCACCCTTGGTATAAGAAACCCACTTCCCATCCATGCGGTGAACCGTGGTCATCCTCTTTCGCTCGGAATCAAAAGGCTGCTCAAAAAAGCGGGGATATTCATCTTCCAGGGCTTCATGGTCGATCCCAAATGCCTGCGCCATATAGATCAGCGCGCCCTCTGTGGGGTCACCGATGATTTCTCCCGTTCTATCCGGGTCAAGGCTGGCGTCATTGCAGAGAGCCGCTGCATAAACCAATTCCTTATACACTGCAGGATGCTGTTTGGCAGCGCTTTCAATCGGGGTAGTAGTACCGTTTTCAAAATCCCCGTTAACAGCAATGTGAGTTACCGTCATTTTATTGAGAGTAAGCGTACCGGTTTTATCGGAACAGATGACAGTTGCGCTGCCCAGCGTTTCCACTGCGGGCAATTTTCGAATCAAAGCGTTTTTCTTCGCCATGCGCTGCACGCCCAGCGCCATTACAATCGTGGCTGTGGCAGGCAGGCCTTCCGGGATAATGGAAATTGCCAGCGAAATCGCAACCAGGAACTGCGGAATCAGCGGGCGCTGATAAAAAGCGCCGATGGCGAAAATCAGGCCACAGACGATTAATCCAGCAATGGTCAGAGTCTTACCAACCGCGTTCAGTTTCCGCTTTAAGGGCGTATCCGTATCGTCCTGGTTGTCCAGCATACCGGCAATATTGCCCACCTCAGTATCCATGCCGGTGGCAACCACCACGCCGGCCGCCCGTCCATACGTAACAATAGCGGAGGTATACGCCATATTGCTGCGGTCACCCAGGGGGCAGTCTTCCGGCAGCAAATCTTCCGCTTCCTTTTCGGAAGGTGCAGACTCGCCCGTCAAAGATGCCTCCTGCACTTTCAGATTAGCAGAATCAATCAGGCGTAAATCTGCGGGAACCATATCTCCATCGCCAAGCATCACAATGTCGCCCACGACCAGCTCGCTGGCGGGGATCACGCTTTCTTCCCCCTGGCGCAGTACACGGGCCGTTGGGGCGCTCATGTTGCGCAGCGCTTCCAGAGAGGATTGTGCTTTCTTTTCCTGCATCATGCCGATGATGGCGTTGACAATAACGATAGTAAAGATTACCGCCGCTTCTGTCCATTCCTGCAAAACCGCGGAAACAGCTGCTGCGCCGATGAGGATGAGTACCATCGGGTCAATGATCTGCGCTTTCAGCATTTGCCAAATGGTTTTGGGCGGTTTGGAGCGCAGTTCATTGCGCCCATGTTTTTCCAGCCTTTCGGCAGCCTCGGCATCACCTAATCCTCCCTCGGAGGTATGTAAAGTTTCATAGACCTCCGTCAGTTTCCGTGCGTGCCAAGGCGTCTGTCTGTGTCGATCCATAATGGATCAATCACTCCTTTCTTTGATAAAATCTATATTCTGACCGCCTTTCAGCGGTGGTCAGCAAAAGAAATACAAAAAGGCATAGCCTGCTATCTAAAATTAGACGCAGGTTATGCCTATATATAAAACGTATTCAGTTTACAATAAGTGTTACTTCGGTCAGCGTCGCTACTGTCGGCGTCGTCCATTGTGATTGTTTCAATTCCTTTCTTCAACGTAATTTTTTACATTATACAGGAGATGTTGTAATAAGTCAAGAGGCAAAATGCGATTTGACGTATTTATACACTCCCCCTAAAGAGAGCGGTTTGTACTCACAGAACAAACTGAGAAAATTCGTCTGTTATGCATTCCGATTCCCATATAAAGGCTGGCCCAATAGGCAACGCATAAAACCGCCCGACTATAAAACATGCCGCGCGTTGTGCTTGCAGGAGATGCCCCTGTCCCTGATGCCGCTTTGGGCAAATTTATCCGAATCGGTGTGCCATCGGGTCCGGTGAATTCATCAAACCCGATTCGCCCATTCATCAGGTTTGGCAATATTTCCAGATTATACGGAACGATAAAATGGATGAAGGGGGCAGCAAGGCGGAACCCACGCTGAATATTATCATAAACGGCAATGAAATCATCGTGGAGCGGGCACAATCGGATATCGGCATCGCCGGTAATCCTGCTATCCAAAATCAGGATGGCAAGCCTGTAAATCCTGCAAAAGCGAAAAGACCCCCTGCGGGTATCGTAATCCATACCCGCAGGGGAATCCACATACATCTTAAATACCCTTGTCGGAGGGAGGCCAAGCCGCCTCCTTTTGCTTGTCTCAGTCCCCGACCGCGCTTTCGGTGACGGTCACGCTCTTGGGCGCATCGGTATCCGCGCCCTCCTCGACGATTTTCGTCGTGCCGTCCTCGCTGACCGTGATGTCAAACGCGCCGGCGTCGCCTTCCTGGCCTTCAACAGCGTACTGCGTGGTGTACGAGCCATCCGGGTTCCTGTCCTCCGGGACAGTGACCGCGATATCGCTGCCGTCCTCGCCCTTGACCGAGTAGGTGGTCGAGCCGTCCGGGTTTACCTGCGTATCGGTCACCTCGCCGGTGAACACCACGCGGATGTTCTCAAGCAGCGCGCCGTCGGTCGCTGCGTTTGCCGCGCCCGCTGCGGTCACGGTCAGCGCCGCCGCCGCGGCCACTACAACGCCCTTGCGGATATGTCCCTGTTTCATGTGTCCTGCCTCCTGTCTGGTGCTGCTGCCGGAGGCGTGCAGATGTGCGAATGTCGCCTTGTATAAGTCCTTATCAGTCATCGTTCCAGCCCTCCAGCTTCTGTCTGAGTTTGCGTCTGGCCCGCAGCAGGCGGGTCTGCACCGCGCTCTCGCGCAGGCCGAGCGTCTCCGCGATTTCGCGCACCGAATAGTCCTCGTAATAATACAGATGGATCGGCACGCGGTATTTCTGCGGCAGTTCCATCACCGCGAAAAACAGCGCGGACTGCTCGGGGGTTTCAAAGCCGAGCGTCTCGGCGTAATCCTCGAGCGGCGCGGTGTACCGCCGCCACGGGGATACCAGATACCGCTTACACTCGTTAACGGTCACGCGGATGAGCCAGCGCCGGATGTGCTGCTCATTTTCAAACGGCTTTTTCGCCTGAAAGTATTTCATCAGCGCGATCTGCACCATATCGTCCGCATCGGCCGCGTTTCTGGTGTATTGGAACGCAATGGCGAACAGGTTATCCCGATAGCGCCCTGCGATTTCCTCAAACTGTGCTTCGTCCATGGTTCACCCCGTCTGCTGTGGTTTTGAAAGGCCTTTCATAGACAATACCTCCGGGCGGGCCGAAATATCACAGTTTTTTTTCAGAAAACAAAAATTTTCCGGCAGGACGGCACAGGGGCAGGCCTGCAAGCCCGCCCCTGCGGAGGATGCCCTCCGGTATCAGGACAATCTGTTCTTGAAATCCTCATATCCGAACATGCGCACCGCTTCGTCCGTGCCGTCCGCACGGCGGATGGCAATCAGCGGCAGCGGCACGCCGTTGAACGTGTTGGTCTTGACCATGGTGTACAGCGCCATATCCCCGAACACAACCTGATCGCCCTCGAGCAGGCGCGTGTCGAACGAATACTCGCCGATCACATCGCCCGCAAGGCAGGAGCGGCCGGTGAGCAGGTAGGAAAACGCCTTTTTGCCCGGCTCGCCCGAACGCCATACCGGCGGGCGGTAGGGTACTTCGAGCACATCCGGCATATGGCAGGCCGCCGAGGTGTCCAGAATGGCGATATCCTTGCCGTTGTGCATGACTTCGAGCACGGTGGAAACCAGATAGCCCGCGTTCAGCACAACGGCCTCGCCCGGTTCGAGATAAATCTGCACGTTATACTTTTCGCGCAGGTAGTTGATGCAGTTGACGAGTGTTTCCACATCGTAATCGTCGCGCGTGATGTGGTGGCCGCCGCCGAGGTTCAGCCATTTCATACCCTCCATATACTCGCCGAAGCGCTCCTCGAACGCCGCGACCGTGCGGACGAGGTCGTCCGCGTTCTGCTCGCACAGGGTGTGGAAGTGAATGCCGTCCAGCAGGGACAGGGTGGCCTCGTCCATCTCCTGGTCCCACACGTCCCGGGTCACCCCCATGCGGCTGCCAGGGGCGCAGGGGTCGTAGATGGCGTGGCCCTCCTGGGTGGAGCACTCCGCGTTTACCCGCAGGCCCACGCTTTTGCCGGCAGCCTTGGCCGCCGGGCCAAACTGGGTCAGCTGGCCGGGGGAGTTGAACACGATGTGGTCGGCGTACTGCAAAAGCTGGGCAAATTCCTCTGCCCGGTAGGCAGCGCAGAACACATGGTTCTCCTTTTCCGGCAGCTGCTC
>USSI01000003.1 GCA_900557315.1 uncultured Butyricicoccus sp.
GAGTCCCGAATTTACGCAGGAACATTGCGTTTTTGCCAAAAAGGCGCAAAGCCTTCCGGCTGATAGCAGTTATCTCAACCGCCCGATTGTCGGACCTACTCCGCCGAAGTTACCTGCCCTTGGCAGCAATCTCCGGCATCATCGCGTTTTACCTGCTTTGCAGGTGCCTTTATAGATTACTACAAGCATTTCCTAAAGTCAAGCGTTTACACAAAATTTCTGCAAAAATTTTGTGTAAGGCTCCAAAATTTTTTGACGGCCTCACAAAGCACCTGTTTACAGCAAAAATGGCGGCATAGCCATTTTTTTGCGTTCATCCGTTCACAACAACCAGTATCCAGGAAGACGCCTTACTGTCGATCGTCAGGCCGGCTTCCTCGTAGCTGGCGACCGTGTAGCCCGCGTTTTCAACCGCATCCAGCGTATCCTGCAGCGTCGTGAGGTTGTTGTCCAGCAGGAACCACGAAGCTTCGTTGTCCGTCGCCAGCAGCTCGCCGCCGATATCCGGCAGTTCGCCGCCGCCCTGCGCCAGATAGCAATGCGAAACGGTCATCGCGCGCAGCGACTCGGGTACCTCGACAGCCTGCACCTCGCTTCCGGCCGTCATGGCCGCAGGCGCATCGGCGCTTTCCGCCGCTGCGCTTTTGCTGCCCGACGAACCGGGGGTAATCGTAGCCGCGTCCACGCTTTGCTGGCTGTCCTGCGCGCTCCCGTCCGTCTGTGTGTCCTCTTCCGTTCCAGCCGCGTCATGCGGTTCAGCTGACACGGGCGGCTGTGTCTGTGCCGAATACAGGGCAGCGCCCGTGCTTCCGGTCCCGCCCGAAGCCTGCGCGGTTTCTTCGGATGCGCCCGCATCCACATCCGCCGTTACACCGGCATCCTCTGCCGCCCCCTTCACGACAGCGCTCATATCCGTGTCGGCGGCCGCCGCGCTGTCCGCCGGCGCACCCTCGGCCGTGACGTCCGAACGCGTTACCGTGCTGAACATCGGCAGCAGGCCGCCGCCCAGCACCACCAGCACCACAACTGCGGCCGCGGCCACCATGGTAAACACCGGCATACGGCGCACGGGCTTTTCCGGCTGCACCACCTTGAGCTTGCTTTCCTGCTCCAGGCGCTGCATGATGCTCTCATGCAGGCCCTCGGGCGGTTCGGCCTCCTCAGCGAACAGCGCCCGCATCTGCTCCATATCCTCCCTGAGCGCGGCGCACGAGGGGCATTCCGCCAGATGCGCCTCGAGTTTTTCGCTCTCGGAATCGGTCAGCGTGCCATCCAGGCTGTTCGAGCAGAGCTGCTCAAAATATTCTTCATCACTCATGCGTCCCCGCCTCCTTTCGTATCATTAGACGCGGCGGACGGCAAAAGGTTCCCTCTCCGCAGTAAAACCGTGCGCAGCGCGATACGCGCACGCGACAGGCGCGACTTGACCGTACCCTCGCTGATCTCAAGCACCTCCGCGATCTCGGTATAACTCAGCCCGGACACATCGCGCAGCAGCACGATGCGGCGGTGCTCTTCGCTGACCTCATCGAGCGCCGCGGCCAGTTCGCGCCCCAGCTCGCGGTTGTCCAGATGCTCCTCGGGGGTGGGCGCCGTATCCGGGATCGGCCGTTCGCTGTCTTCCTCCCCTATCACAAGCGGCTGGGTCTGGGGCTGGGCGTGCTTGTGGCGTGCAAAGTCCACACACAGGTTCATCGTGATGCGGAACAGCCAGGTGGAAAAGCCGCTGTCCCCGCGGAAGGATTCGATCGATCGCCATGCGCGCAGGAATACTTCCTGCGTGATGTCCGCCGCATCCTCCGGCGAGCCGGACGAGCGCAGCGCCACTGCGTAGACCCGCTTTTCATAGAGCCGAACCAGCTCCTCGAATGCATGCAGGTCCCCGCGGCGCGCCCGCGCCAGTATATGCTTTTCGTCCACGTCTCACGCCTCCCCTCGATGATGTCACTCCGCCGCCCGGCCCGCGACTGCGTTTTTCAGCTCCTCGGCCAGCGCGTACAGCTGCTCCATGCGCTCAAGCGCACAGATGCGCGTTTTGAACGCCTTGAGCCCGCGTTCGTATTTCAGATAGCAGTTCACATGGCGGCGCGCTTCCAGCATGGCGACGTGCTCGCCCTTCTGCGCCGCCGCCAGTTCGATCTGGCGCACCGCCGTATCCATCCGCTCGGCAAACGGCGGCAGCGGCGGGCACACCCCGGTTTCCAGCAGGGTGTTTGCCCGCTCAAAAATCCACGGGTCGCCGAGTGCGCCCCGTCCAATCATCGCCATATCCGCGCCGGTGTAGTCCAAAATACGCACCGCATCCTCCGGTTTGGCCACGTCGCCGTTGGCGATGACCGGGATGGAGACCGTCTGCTTGACGGCTTTGATGATGTCCCAATCCGCCTTCCCGCTGTACTGCTGGGCGCGGGTGCGGCCATGCACGGTAATCGCCGCCGCGCCCGCTGCTTCGGCCATGCGCGCAAACTCGATGCAGTTGACGCTCTTTTCGTCCCAGCCCTTGCGGAACTTGACCGTCACCGGCACATCCACCGCCCGCACAACCGCCTCGATCACGCGTGCGGCAAGCGCCGGGTCGCGCATCAGCGCGGAGCCGTCCCCATTGTTCACGATCTTGGGCGCAGGGCAGCCCATATTGATATCTATAACCGCACAGCCCGAAACCGCGCGCGCGATTTTCGCGCCCTCCGCCATGGTTTCCGGCTCGTGGCCGAAAATCTGCGCCGCTGCGGGCTGCTCGTTTTCCGCCAGCTCGAGCAGGCGCGGGGTTTTTTTATCCTGATAGCACAGCGCTTTGGTGGAGACCATCTCGGTCACCGTGAGCGCCGCGCCGTGTTCCCGGCAGATCTGCCGGAAGGCGCGGTCGGTCACGCCTGCCATCGGCGCAAGCGCCAGACGCCCGGCAAGCGTTACACAGCCGATTTGCATACTTCTCCCCCACTGTGCAAAATTTTACGCAGTATATTTTATCATAAGCCCCCACTGATTGCAACTTGCAATGTGGTGACAAAACCGTGCGCGGCGGTATCCGGCCGCCCAGGTCTATTCCGCCCTTGCTGTTGACAGACCGCTTTGCTTCAGCTATAATATTAGTAAATTAGTAATTTAGTAATTGTTCTGAGAAAGGAGGTTCCCTATGGACAAGCAGCAGCGCCGTGAAGCAGCCGCAGCGTACAAGGCAAGGCTGCAGCAGGGCGGCGTATTCCAGATCCGCAACACCAGGAACGGCCGCATCCTGCTGCGCCGCACGACCGATCTGCGCGGCAGCCGGAACCGCTTCCAGTTTGCGCAGATGACCGGCTCGTGCACGGATTATGCCCTGCAGGCCGAATGGGGCCGGGACGGAAGCGCGTTTGTATTTGAGGTGCTCGAGGAACTGGAGCAGAAGGAAACGCAGACCGAAGCCGAGTTCAAGGCGGCGGTGGAAGCGTGTTACGAGCACTGGCAGGAAAAGCTGGCGGATACGCCGCAATACTGATCCCCTGGCGGTTTGGATCAAAAAAAGCTCCCCAAGGGGAGCTTTTTGTTTTCTTCCATCACAGCATGGACAATATCTTTTCACTGAAGAAATAGCCGAACGAGATGAGCGCGGTATTCCAGACCGCGATCCCCAGCGCCGACCAGCCGATAAACCAACGCACCGGCATCCGGATCAGCCCTGCGGGGATGGAAACGATTGTGCGCAGTACCGGGATGATGCGGCAGAGCGCCAGCCCGCGACCATGCTGTGCGTCAATGTACTCATGGCACCTCTTGACAAAAGAACGGAATTTCTCGCTTTTGCCGAAAATCTTCTCCATGATCGGCTCGCCGCCCCAGTAACAGATCGCGTAGATCACCAGGCTGCCGCCCACACCGCACACCACGCTGAGCACAATCGTCAGCAGCAGGGACAGCTCGCTCTGCGCGATCAGCACGCCGATGGACGGCATGATAACGCCCGCCGGGAACCCGGGCAAATTCATATATTCGCAGAAAATGACAGCACAGACCAGGATCAGTCCGTATTGATGAAACAGTGAAAAAAATTGGTCGGCTGTCATGCTTCTACGCTCCTAAACTTTCCTTTTCTTTAGTATAACAAGCCTTTTCCGGCAAAACAAGGCTGCGGGCGCGCAATTTTCAAATCGTTTACAAAAAAGAGGCCGCCCGCGGACGGCCTCTTCTGCTCCTGGTTTATGCCGGCTCGAACTCATCCTTGCCGACCGCGCACAGCGGGCACACCCAGCTGTCCGGAATGTCCTCAAACGCCGTGCCGGGCGCAACGCCGTTGTCCGGGTCCCCCTCGGCAGGGTCATAAATATATCCGCAAATCTTGCATACATATTTGGTCATCTTTATTGCTCCTTTTTCTTATTGATATTTTATATCAATATATAATAATTCTCACAAAAAGTCTATAGGATTAGTGCACAATATCCTCTGCGGAAATCCACCCATTTTTGCCGGATTCACATGAGCAGGCAGGCCACGGCCCAGGCCGCGCTTGCCGCCAGCACGCCGGCTGCAAACGCAATCGCCAATTTCCAGTACAGCGACATCCTGCGGCGGCGACCCGTCCGGCCCGCCAGATATCCGTTGGCGATTCTGCACGCCTCCCGCACCGCGTCCCGGCGCGGTACGCTGTAATCCCTGACAACAAAGATCGCCTGCTCAAACAGCCCGCTCTCGTCCGGCCGTACGACCACCACGCGCTGGCTCACACCTTTCACCATGGCAAATCCCTCCCTTTTTCAGCAGTATTGCCCAAAAGGGAAGAAGTTATCCACGTTCCCATGATTTGCTACAGCTTTTCGATGCGCATGACCAGTGCGGTGCGGTCGTCGTCGTGCCCGCGGCCCTTCGCCTCGGTGACCAGCCGCGCGGCCAGTTCTTTCGGGCTGTCCCCCGCATGGGCAAGGAGCAGTTCGCGCACCCATCCGTCCTCCATGCCGTCTGAAATGCCGTCCGACAGCATGATGAACAGGTCCCCGTGGCCGAACCGCAGCGGCACCGGCTCGCCCAGCCCATCCTCCTCCGCAAGGCCGATCGGCAGCGCCTTGCCGGACAGGATGGTCCACTGCCCGCCCATGCGCAGGTAGGAGGGCGCGGCGCCGCACTTGAGGCTTTCCGCCTTGCCCGTAAACAGGTCGAGCGTGAGCGCGTCCAGCGTGGTAAACCGTGTGCCGTCCGACCGCAGACGCAGTGCGGGGGACACGGCTTTCAGCGCGTCCGCGATCGTGATGCCCGCGCGCAGGAAGCGCTCGAGCGAGGTGACCAGCAGGCGGCTGTCCTGCGAGGCCGCCGTGCCCGTCCCCATGCCGTCCGCGAGCAGCAGGCAGGCCACCCCCGCGTCGGTCAGGAAATAGCAACCCGTGTCGCCCGAGACCGTGGAATCCTCCTTCTGCTGCCGCCCGATGCCGACGACCGCGC
Source organism: uncultured Butyricicoccus sp. (assembly GCA_900557315.1). GTDB lineage: Bacteria > Bacillota > Clostridia > Oscillospirales > Butyricicoccaceae > Agathobaculum. The sequence goes on from USSI01000003.1 coordinate 5,413, forward strand.
GGAACGGCGCGCGCTCGCGCAGTTCAAGGTATACCGCATCATCGCGCTCCACTTTTTTCGGCCGCGTCAGGCCGACGCCAAGCAGCGCGGAAAGCCCGGCGGAAAACCCCTCGCCCTGCTGCAGCACGTCGTCAATGCCCTCGCCGTACAGCTCGATCACCAGACGCCCCTGCGCGTCGCGCACCGCGCACACGTGGTCAATCCACCCGAAGGCGGACGCATACCGCCGCACCTGCCGCTCCATCATGGGCTGGGCGGTCACGTCCTGCGTGACCTCCGCGCCGAGCTGCCGCAGGATGTCCGTGATGCCCGCGTACTGCCGCGCGAGCAGATTGCGGTTTTCCTCCTGCTGACGCCGAAGGCTCTGGCGCTCGCGCAGCGCAAACAGCGCGCTGTTGATTGCGCGCATCAGCTCGGGCAGATGCACACAGCGCGAGGCAAAATGATAGGGGAAATCGGTCAGCTCGGCACGGCCGCGCCTCAGCATGGGCTGGGTCACGTCGTTGAACGCCGCGAGCGTGGTCACATAATCGCGCTGCCAGCATTGCGAGCACAGCACGCAGTGTTTGCACACGCGGTCGCTCGCACGGTCAAACACCACGCGCACGTTCTCATCCCCTGCCGCGCGGCCCTCACTGATGCCGTTGAGCATGGCGAGGTACATTTCGTAAAACGCCTGCGCCGCCTCGGTCGCGCACTTCCCTGCGGTCTGCCGCACGCTGCGGCGCGCGGACTCGCCCATCAGAGAATCCGGCAGCAGGCTGCGCCGCACCGCTTCCCACACCATGGGCGGCAGGGCGGCAAAGGCTGCGACCGCGCAGATCAGCTCCAAAATAAGCGGCACGAACAGCGCGTGGTCCACCCCCAGCATGGACGCGCACAGGCCGGAGGCGAGCGCGCACACCGCGAACCAGCCGCGCCCGTTGTCCCGGAACAGCCCGGCAACCAGCGCGCACAGGCCGTAGCAGCAGGTGAACAGCGCGCCGTATCCCACGCACAGGTCCATCGCCGCGCCGAACGCCACACCCGCTGCGGCGCCGGCCGTCGATCCGCCAAGGTATGCCGCCGCAAGCACCAGCAGCAGCGACAGCACGCGCGCGGGCGCGAGCAGGCCGAACAGCGTCAGGTCGGACAGGCTGAGCAGCACGGTCGCGGACAGCGCCAGCAGGGTCGCGGGCCGCCGCCAGTCGTTCTCCTCGCTCGGGGGGGAAAGCGCCGCGCCGTACACCCGGCACGCGCCGAAGGTCAGCCCCTGCACGGCAAGGAAGGTGAGCACCGCCGATGCGTCCAGCGCCGGGCCGACGGGCAGGAACACAAAGGTACACACTGCGCCCGCCAGCGCTGCAACCGTTGGGGCGAACCACCGCGCCGTCACCACGCGCAGCCCGGCGCACACGCCCATCACGCACAGCACAAGCAGGGCTGCCGCCGCATAAACGCCGCTTTTCAGCCCGTCGCCCAGCAGCATGACCCCGCAGATCACGCCGCCGATCGCAGAAAGCCCCGCCCCGCGCGCCATCAGCGCCGCAGCCATTGCCAGGCCGAAAGGGGCATAACCGCCGAATACCGTACCGCGCGCGAGCACCGCGCACAATACAAACCGCTGCACGCCGGTCACCAGTGTATGCAGATGCTCCTCATTCCAGAGCTGCGCCACAGCCGCCGCCAGCCGTCCCGGCAGGCGCGGCGCAGCCCGTTTTGTCTTTTGCTTGTCCATTTTCGTTATGCCTCCCTTGTTTTCCCAGTATATCCCAAATAATTTGCGGGCTTTGCCGGAAAATAACAGGGGGAATAGTGTTTTTGCAGATTTTATCCGCCGCACGGCCGCTCCCCGCATCAGGCACAGGGCAGACTGCCGTCGGGAAATGCGAAAAAGTCAATCCTGTCCCAGCCCTGCGGCAAAATACTGCTATACAAAACCAGTACGCGTCCGTATAATAATATCTGTACTGTTTCGCGGGCATCCCGGGATAAAACGCCCTCGAATGCCGCAAAACCGGGCACTATTACAGGAAAGGAACGCTGTGCTTTGGAATTATCCGACCGCTGCCTGCATCTGTGCGGGCATATTGAAACGCTGACCGGCGTGCACACCACGCTGCTGGATCTGTCCGCAAAAACCTTTTTGAAGCCGCCCTTTCACAGCGACTGCGCGCTGCAAAGCACGGGGTGCAACGCCTACCTGACCCATCTGTACGGCGCGTATGAAGCCGCACGCTGGGATGGCAAATATATTTATTACTGTCCGCGCGGGCTGGTGTTCATTGCCACGCCGCCGCTGATGACAGGCGCCGCCATGGAATACTGCCTCATCACCGGACCGTTCATCATGTCCAATGACAGCGACGACCCGTTCGAGGATACCCTGCTCACCGCCGAACCGCTCGATAACATCCCCCGCCTGACCACGGCGCAGGCGCGCTCGCTCAGCGAGCTGATCGCGTTGTCCGTGCTGTCCTTTTCGCTGGACACTGTGCCGCCCGATGTGGATTCAGGCAGCCAGGCCGCGATTTTGCAGATGATGTACGACCTGTCCGCGGACAACACAGCCAAAACCTACCCCATCGAGAGCGAACGCCGTCTGCAGGAGCATATCCGTTCGGGCGACAAGGAGGCCGCGCAGGAACTGCTCAATGAACTGCTGGTCCATATCTATTATCTGGCCGGGAGCGACCAGCAGCTGATTAAGTCACGTATCCGTGAGCTGCTCGTGCTCATGAGCCGCGCGGCGATCGACGGCGGCGCGGATGTGGACGAGATATTCAGCCTGTGCACACGCTATGAGCAGGAAGTGGATACCTTTACCAACATCGAATCCCTCAACCGCTGGATCGGCTCGATCCTGCACCAGTTCATCAGCTTTGTGTTCGACCTCAACGACATCAAGCACCAGAACGTGATCTTCAAGACCACCGCCTACATCAAGGAGCATCTGACCGACAAGCTGACGCTCGACCAGGCGGCCGAACAGGTTTACCTGTCCAAATCCTATTTCTGCCGCATCATCAAGGACGAGCTGGGCTGCACGTTCACCGAGTACGTCAACCGCCTGCGCATTGAGCGCAGCAAGACGCTGCTCCGTTCGACCGGGATGCCGATCGCGGAAATCGCCTGCGCTGTGGGCTTCGACGACCAGAGCTACTTCACCCGCATTTTCAAAAAACAGACCGGTATCGCCCCGGGCAAATACCGCGAGCAGCATAATTCGCATAATGCGCGCAAAAAATAGACAAACGGCTTCGGATATTTCCGAAGCCGTTTGCCTGTTACACAGAAAGAAAAGTGTCCTGATGCGCCGTGGCCGGCGCATCAGCGATCCTGTTTTGGACCCTGCACGGCAGGGCGTTTCGTTTGGCGCGCTGCGCCTTACGCGCGGCCGTAAAATTCGTCCACCGCGCGGAAGAATGCATCGATGTTCTCCCAGCTGGACATCGGCGGGATATCGCAGCCCGAGGAGATGACGAAGTTCGGATACTTGCAGCACTGCTCCATGACCTCGAGGGTCTTGGCGCGGATGGATTCCGGCGTGCCGTTGCGGAACTCCCCTGCGGGGTCCACATTGCCCATGCAGATGGTATCCGCAGGCGCCTTTTCCATGATTTCCGCCATATCGACCGCATTGCCGAAGTGGTAGGCATTCGCGCCGTTGGAGAAGATGGAATCGAGCGTGATGTTTGCCGTGTTGCCGCAGTTGTGATAGATGACCGCGAAGTTCTCATCGCGCACGGCATCCACAATGCGCTTGCAGTAATCGCCGGAGAACTCCTGCGCAAGGCCGGGGGACAGCAGGCCGGCCAGCGGCTCTGCAATCACAACGCCGTTCGCGCCGACCGCCTTGTATGCCTCGATGTATTTGATGATGAACTGGGTGCACTTTTCGAGTACGACATGCACCATATCCGGCTCGTCGTAGCAGTAGATGAGCGCCTCGGTCACATCGAGCAGGCGGCCCGCCAGCGAGAAGGGGCCGATCACGCCGGCAAGCACCGGCCGGTCCTCAATCATGCCCATGACCTTTTCGATCGCATCAATATAGATCTGCGTGCGGCCCGCGCCGATCTCCGGCACCGCAAGCGCTTCCGCCAGCTCCATGCGCTCGTCCTCGTCCACCTCGGTCGGGATCACCGGGCCGGTAACCGTCGGCACCTCGTCATCCGAGAAGCGGATGGGCGCGCCGAAGCACTCTGCTTCAAGCGAAAGATCCATCAAGCTGACCGCTGCGCCCGCATTGGTACGGTCGGCAACCGCCTTCATGCCGCGCGCCTGCAAATCGCTGTCCGAAATCAGGTCTTTTACCGTAATGCCCAGCAGCTGGATAGACGGGAAGGACAGCACCGGCACCGCCTTTTTGGCCGGGGCCTCGAGCAGGTCTTTTGTCCACTGATCCATATTTAATTTCATCGCAATCAACCTCCGATAGATAATTAAGTTCCGCTTATTGCTGTCTCTAAGATACCATGCGCCGCCGCCGGACTGTTAGGAGAAAATTGCGCAGATTTCGGATATAATTGACTTTGTCCCCCGCGCCGGAAACATAGAAAAAGATTGTTCTAAAAAAGTGCAATTCCGTTCAAGAAAACGCCGGGGAGGGATGATATGATTAGGACAACAGAAACAGAACGCGCAGCGGCAGCGCAAGGGCAATCGTGCGCGGCGCAAACCATCTGAAAAAAGGAGAAATTATTATGAGCATTCTGAACGACATCAGCTCCTGGCTGCAGCAGGGCCGCGCGCCCAAGGTAAAGGCCTGTGTACAGCAGGCGCTGGACGAAGGCATCCCGGCAAACGAAATCCTGGAGCAGGGCCTGCTTGACGGCATGAACATCATCGGCCAGAAGTTCAAAAACAACGAAGTCTTCGTGCCGGAGGTGCTGATCGCCGCCCGCGCGATGACCAAGGGCATCGAAGTGCTCCGCCCGCACCTGGTTGCGGACGGCGTGGAGGAAAAGGGCACGGTTGTCATCGGCACGGTCAAGGGCGACCTGCACGACATCGGCAAAAACCTCGTGCGCATGATGATGGAAGGCAAGGGCCTCAAGGTCATCGACCTCGGCGTTGACGTACCGGTTGAGAAGTTCCTCGAGTCCGCGCGCGAGAATAACGCGCAGATCATCGCCTGCTCCGCGCTGCTGACCACCACCATGGGCGAGATGCGCAATGTGGTGGAAGCGGTCGAGGCTTCCGAGATGAAGGGCAAGGTCAAGGTCATGATCGGCGGCGCGCCGATCACCCAGGCATTCTGCGACCAGATCGGCGCGGATAAGTACACCCCGGACGCCGCTACTGCGGCCGACGTAGCGCTCGCCATCTGCACCGCCTGATTTTTAAACTCCATATTGCGGTAAAAAAGCCGTCCGGCTGCAGCCGGACGGCTTTTTTGCTGTCTGGAGCGGGGTCGTGGTTTCTGCGGCCTTTGGACGCGCATAAAAAGGAAATGGCCGCAATGCGGCCATTTTCATCAATCCGCCCCGCTTTGCCGGGCGGCCTGATACAGATAAGCAATGTTTGTGGCGCCTGCGGCGCACAGATATTGCGGCTCCGGCTTTGTCCGCGCGATGCGCGGCAAGGCCCGCTCGTTTGAAGCAATATGCTTCAAACGAAGGCCTTAAAATTCCATGAACGACATACAGTCCACATAGTAATCCATAAACGCAGGGCTGGCGGAGAGCGAAAGCTCGGTCGCCTGCTGCGCCATCTGCTCGGATTTTTCGCGCAGGGACCTGTTCATCAGCAGCATGGACGCGCCGCCCAGCGCGCCGTTGCCGATAAAACCCGTCCTGTCGCGCAGCGCGGCGGAGAACAGGCCGATCGCACAGGCGGAACCGAAGTTCATCGAGCTGCCGAAGCCGCCCGCGATGGAAAACCGCTTCACCTCGGCCGCCTCTACCCCCTCTTCCTCCAGCAGGGTAATCAGCCCCGCGCAGATCGCGGACTTTGCCAGCTGGATCTGGCGCACGTCGCGCTGGTCGATCCGCACGCCGCTGTCCCCGATGGCAAAATCCTCCTCCAGGAAGCCGGAATCATCAATCGCTTCGGTCTCCAGCATAACCGCGAGCGCGTCCAGAATCCCCGATCCGCACACGCCCCGTGCCGGCTGATCCTGCACGGTTTCGTACCGGATGGCGCCGCCCTCGCGCCACACCGCGCGGATGGCGCCCGGCGCGGCGGGCATACCGCAGGACAGTCCCGCGCCCTCAAAGGCAGGGCCGGCCGCAGTCGAGCAGCACAGCAGCCTGCCGTCCTTCGCCAGCGCCATTTCACCGTTCGTGCCGATGTCCGCAAGCAGCTGCACCCCGCCGGACAGCAGGTCGGACGCGAGGATGGCGCACACGATGTCCGCGCCCACATACGCGCCGATGCAGCGCGGCAGGTAGACCGGCGCGCCCGCCAGCGTGCGGCGGCTCATGCAGCCAAAGTAGGACTGCACATCAAACGGCACAACCGCAAGCGAGGCCGGGTCCAGCCCTTCATACAGGTGCAGCATGGTCGAGTTGCCTGTAACGACCGACTCCTCGATTTTGTCCACGCCCGCTTCGCGCAGGCATTCCGCTGCCATTTGCTCAAGCTGATCGACGATGCGGCCGGACAGCACGTCCAGCCCCTCGGTTTTGCAGGCCTCGATGCGCGAAATGACGTCCGCGCCAAAGCCGCGCTGGGCGTTTTCCGCCAGCCGCTCGGCGAGTACCGCGCCGCTCGCCCGGTCAAACAGCTGCATGGCGACGGTCGTCGTGCCGATGTCCACGGCAAGGCCGCAGCCGGTCTCGGTGCGCTCGAACGGCGGGGTCTGATTCCAGGCGATGATTTTGGACGCCCCTTCTTCATGCAGCGTCACAACCGCATCCCCCGTCAGGCGGCAGGAGCAGGCCAGGCGGATGCCTGCGGCAAGCTCCTCCTCCCTGAGCAGGCGGCGCTCCGACGCCCCGGGCGCCTCCACCCCGCCCTCGACATACACCCGGCACTTGCCGCAGGTGTGGTTGCCTGAGCACGGCAGGGCAAAGGAGGGCACAGCCTGCCGCAGCAGGTCGCTGACAAGAGCGCCCGGCTCTGCGGGCACGGTGCGGCGGGTTGCGCCGCTCACAATGGTCAATTCACACATGTCGGTTCTCCTTTGTGGCAGTTTGCAGCAGGCAGGTGCTTGCCGTCACGCGGATGCGCGTGCACAGCTTGACGCCGCCCAGCAGGATATCCGCAGCCATGTCGCTGCGGCTGCAGGTAAAGGACAGTTCACCCGTCGCGCCCTGGGCGCGCAGACTTTTTTCCGTGCGCTCACGCAGACGCTGCTCGGCCCACGCGGCCGCCTCGTCCTCCTGCGCGAAACAGCGCGGCGGCTGTCCCGCGCACAGGACCTCCCAGTCGCCCTTCCGGCTGTCGTCCGGCGACAGGCCGTGCGGACGCACCTCGGCTTCAGCCGTAGCGGACATACGCCCGGTGGCCGCACCGACCGCGTTCGCTGTCGCAGCGCAGTCCGGGATGATGCATTCCGCGCCGAGCGCCTTCGCGGCCTCGGGCAGGAACAGGTGCACCGGTCCGCCGATGCCGATCAGCGCGGCAGGCGCGCGGGAGGCGGAATGCAGCAGGCCGTCCCCGCCGGTCCCGCGGTTTTCCCACTGCAGCCGGAGCAGCTCGCGCATGCCCCCGTCCAGCCCGTGGCGGCGGAAGTGCGGCGAGGCGTGCTCGAGCAGAAGCTGCGACACCGCGTAAAACACCTCGCGCGAAACGTCATCATAGATGCGGCTGCACAAGTCCTCAGGCAGCATATGCAGCGAGGCCGCAGCGAACTGCACCGCAAGCTGGGACGCCTCGCGGTCATACCGCGTGTAGTCGCCGCGCACATGCATGATATCGGTGGGCGTCAGCCCGGCGCGCAGGATGACGCCCGCTTTTTCCATCAGGCTGCTGCGGAACTGATACTTGTCCACCCCGACCACATCCGCGGCCTGCTGCAGGCTGAGCGGCCCCTTTTCGAGCGCGCGGCACAGCCGGCGTTCGGCCTCCTCGAGCGGCAGGCGGCTCCAGTCTGTACGGCCGAGGGTGAGGAATTCATGCAGCGGCAGGGTATGTGCGGGCACCTCGCGCACCTGGCTGCGCAAAACGGGCAGGACGGCGGGGTGCTGGCTGGCCAGCACGCACAGCGGAATCACACGGTCCGGCCCGAGGGAGAGCGCGCCGTCCTTATCCCAGCGGATGGCGCTGTCGCCGCCGAGTGCGAACGAAGTGGAAAACAGCCCCTTGACCATGGTTTTCCACTTGCCGACACGGATGCCGTCCCCGGACAGCAGGGGCGCGCCGTTTTCGATCAGGGCGACGTCGGTGGTCGTACCGCCGATATCGACCACAACCGCGTTTTCGCGCCCGGTGAGCGCGCTGCCGCCGAGCGCCGAGGCCGCCGGGCCGGACAGCAGCGTCTCGACCGCGTGCTCCGCCGAATAGGCCAGCCCCATCAGGCTGGAATCCGAGCGGACGATCAGCACTTCGGCCTGGATGCCGCGCGCGCGGAACGCCCGCGTGACCGCATCGACAAAATCGCGCGTGACCGGCAGCAGACCCGCGTTAAGCACCGCGCTCGCCGCGCGCTCCAGGCTGGACAGGCCGGAAAACAGCCTGCTTGCGCACACAACCGGCAGGCCGGTCTGCTCGCGGATGATATCCGCCGCGCGGTCCTCCAGCACACCCCCGTTGCGCATCCCGTAAATCTCGCAGACCGCACAGCCCTCCACATCGGCAAACCATTCGCGCGCATATGCGCGCAGCGCGTCCCAGTCCGGCTCCTCCACGACCTGCCCGGTGATCGTGGTCTTGCAGGGCAGGTAGCGGATGTCGTCCGGGTCAGTAAAGCCGTAATCCGCCCCGAAGCGCTCGATCCCCCGGCGGTCGATGCCCATGAGCAGCAGGCGCGTGCGGCGGAATTTCCCCTCCACGCAGGCGTTGGTCGCCAGCGTAGTGGACAGCCCGGCGACCTCGGCTTCGCGGCAGAGCGCGGGGTCCAGCCCGTCGAGCGCCTGCAAAATGCCGCGCGTCAGATCGTCGTACGTGGTCAGCGCCTTGTTCTGCCCGAGCACCCTGCCGGTTTCAAAATCATACAGGATGGCGTCCGTGCAGGTGCCGCCGGTATCAATGCCGATTGCAAGATTCATGGCAATGCTTCCTTCCCGTTCGGTTTCAGATTCTGTCATCTATTATAGCCTTCCGTGCCGCGCGGCGTATAGGAATATCGTCCATCGGTTTGCACGAAATTGCCATGATTTCGCACGATCGTCCAAAGCTGCCGCCGGGCGGTTGCCGCCGGGCGGGCCGGGGCTTATAATAAGGGACAGGAAAAAGAAACGGAAGGATGGGAAGGTATGCGTATCGCTTTGATCGGCTGCATGGTGATGAACCGCGAAATCTCGCATCTGGTTGCACAGAGCCGCCATGTGGTGCGGGTATGGTGGCAGCGGCAGGGCCTGCATGATACACCGGATATCCTGCGCACCGAGCTGCAGCACGCCATCGACGAAGTCGAACGCGAAAACGAAAAGCTGCCCGAGGCCCTGCGGTTTGAGGCGGTCATCCTCGCCTACGGCCTGTGCTCGAACGGCGTCATCGGCCTGCGCAGCCGCTCGCTGCCGGTGGTGGTGCCGCGGTGTGACGACTGCATTTCGCTCTTCCTCGGCTCGGCCGACCGTTACCGCGAACTGTTCCACAAGCTGCCCGGCGTATACTGGTACAACACCGGCTGGATCGAGCAGGCGTTCACCCCTTCTAGGGACAATTATGCGCGCCGCCGCGCGGAATACGCCGCGGAATACGGCGAAGAAAACGCGGACTACCTGATGGAATGCACCAACAACTGGATGACGAACTACCAGCACTGCGGCTACATCACCTGCCCGCTCGGCGAGCGCGAAGGCTGCGAGGCCTATGCGCGGCAGGCCGCCTTCGACTTCGGCTGGGAATTCACCAAAGTCGAAGGCGACATGGGCTATCTGGACGCGCTGGTCAACGGCCCCTGGGACGACAGCCGCTTCCTGACCTGCCCGCCGTACAGCCGGGTTGAGGCGGATTTCAGCAACCGGAAATTCCGCAGCGTGCCGTGTGCACAGGAGGACGCAGAACCCCTGCCGCCTGAGCAGCGATACCACCCGCCGCTCTGATGCAGGCAGTATAAAGCGCCCCGCAGGGTTTCCTGCGGGGCGTTTGCCATGCGTTCACGCCAGCGGCTTCGCCTGTCTGCAGTGGTCGGTGAAAATATCCCCGACCGCCGCCAGCTCGCCCAGGCCGGTCAGATGGATTTCCACATCGTATCCTTCGCTTTGCAGACGGCTCTTCCAGCTGTCCTCCCCTTCGCCGGCGAGATCGTTCTGCGCGTGGTCGCCCGCGACGATCATCAGCGGCGCAAGATGCACCCGGTCCACCTCCCGCCGGTGCAGCCGCGCCAGCACATATTCGAAATTCGGGAAGCCCTCCACCGTACCGACATATATGCGCTCCGCGCCGTGGTAGCGGAAGCAGTTCTCCACCAGCGCATAAGCGGCGTTCGCGGGGTGCTCGGTGCCGTGTCCCATGAACACATAGGCCTCATCCTCCGCGAGCCGGGGCATCCCGCCCAGCAGGGCGCGCGTCAGCCGCAGATAATCCTGCGTGTCCCACAGCAGCGGCGCGCCCGCCAGCAGCCGCGCGAAACGGCCGCAGAACGGCCGCAGCTGCTCCATCAGCTTTTCGTACTCCTGCCCGAAGATGACGTGCAGGCTCTGGCAGCGCACCTCCTCGTAACCGTCCGCCGCCAGCTGTTCCAGCAGCTCTGCCGGGCTGGGGATGTGCACGCCCTCCTCCCTTTCGATCTTGTCCGCCACCATGCGCGAGGTGAACGCACGGTAAAAATCATACCCCGGGAACGCACCGCACAGCCGCTCCTCGAGGTTTTCGATGGCGCGCCGCGCCTCCGGATAGGTCGTGCCGAAGCTGACCACCATCAATGCCTTTTTGCTCATGTTCAAAAGCCCTCCCGCCTGACAATCTGATACAGCAGCGCGTTGACGATCGCCGCGGCGACGTTCGAGCCGCCCTTGCGCCCGCGCGCAATGATATACGGCGTTTCCCCGCCGATGAACAGCTCCTTGGACTCGACCACGTTGACAAACCCGACCGGCACGCCGATCACGAGCGCGGGCGACACTGCGCCCTCCTCCATCAGCTCATGCAGGCGGATGAGCGCGGTCGGCGCGTTGCCGATCGCAAAGATCAGCGGCCCGTCGAGCTTTGCCGCGTGCTCCATCGACACGGTCGCGCGGGTCACGCCGCGTTCTTTTGCCTCGCGCGCAACCGCCTCGTCCGCCATCAGGCACACCGCCCTGCCGCCGAGCTTTGCAAGCGTCCCTTTGCTGATGCCGGCCAGCGCCATGTTGGTGTCGGTGACAATGGTCGCGCCTGCCTCGAGCGCGGCTTTCGCCCGTTCCACCGCGTCCGGCGAAAAGCACAGGTTGTCCGCATAGTCAAAATCCGCGCTCGTGTGGATGACCCGCTTGACCACCTCGGCAACACCCTCCGGGAACGTGCGGCCGCCCAACTCTTCCGTGATGATCGCAAAGCTCCGCTTTTCGATGTCCGCGGGCTTCATGTGTCCGTTCATAATTCGATCCCCTTCCGTGCGCCGACGCCCTTGTCAAACGGGTGGCGGCGCTTTACCATTTCCGTGATATAATCCGCGCGCGCCTGCAGCGCTTCAGAGGGATTGCGGCCGGTCAGCACGACCTCAAGGGTATCCGGCCTGCCGTCCAGAAACGCGAGCACCTCGTCCTCGGACAAAAATCCGCAGGAAATCGCGGCGCACACCTCGTCCAGCACGAGCAGGGTCGCGCCCTCGTGCACGGCAAAGCCGGTCGCGGCCTCAAAAGTGCGGCCGATCGCGGCGCTGCACTGCTGCTTCTCCTCCTCGTCCATCTGGAAGGTGAACTTGCCGCACGGGTTGGCCGCCAGCATGGTGACGCCGTCCAGCTTCGCCAGCGCGCGGCACTCGCCCGAGGTGCCGTCTTTGAGAAACTGCGCCAGCACAACTTTGCCGCCCCTGCCCGCGTGCCGCACCGCAAGCCCGATGGCGGCGGTGGTTTTGCCCTTGCCGTCGCCGCAGTACAAATGAATCAGTCCGTTTTCCTTCATGCCTTGCCCTCCAAAATCCGGTACACCCTATCCATATCCAGCGCCTGCCGCACGGTATCCGCAAGGCGGTCGTACTGTTCTTCTTTATATTGCGCCGTGTCGTATGCGGTATCCGCGAGCACAATCCCCTTGCGCGCGGCCAGCGCCTGCGCGAGCGCCAGCGCAACGCCCGGCGCGTCAAACACGCCGTGCAGGTAGGTGCCGCAGGCGTTTTCCGCCTGGCAGCCGTCCCAGACCGCGTCCTGTCCCGCGCGGGAGAGCTGCACCAGCGATTTTGCGTCCGCGTCGCGCGTGGTCTCTCCCATGTGAATCTCGTAACCGGTGACCGCCATGCCGGACAGCGGTGCGAGCACGCCGGAAAGCTTTCCCAGCATGCCTTCCGACTGCACGGTGGTCTTTTCCGGGCGGAATACCGTGTCGGCCGGCAGCAGGCCCATGCCGCGCAGTCTGCCGCCGCCCTCCGCGCCCTCCGGGTCGGAGACTGTCCGCCCCATGATCTGGTAGCCGCCGCACACGCCGAACACCGGCGTACCCGCTGTGTGCTGCTTTAAAATCTGCGCCTCCATGCCGCTCTCGCGCAGCCATTTGAGATCACCTAAGGTGGACTTGGTGCCCGGCAGGATGATGAGGTCCGCGCCTTCGAGCTGGGCAGGCCTGTCCGCGTAGTACACGCCCACACCCGGCACGCGGGAAAGCGCAGAGAAATCCGTAAAGTTTGAGATGCGCGGCAGGCGCACGACCGCGATGCGCACCTGGGAAGCCCCGCCCGCGCGGTCCAGCCGCTCGGACAGGCTGTCCTCGTCGTCGATGTCGAACCTGCCGTACGGCACCACGCCGACCACCGGCTTGCCGGTCAGGTCTTCCAGCTGGGAAAGCCCGGGGCGCAGGATTTCCACATCCCCGCGGAATTTGTTGATGATAAGGCCGCGGATGCGCGCCTGCTCGTCCGCCTCAAGCAGCTTTACCGTGCCATAGAGCGAGGCGAACACGCCGCCGCGGTCGATGTCCCCGACCAGCAGCACGGGCGCATCCACAAGCTTTGCCAGCCCCATGTTGACGATGTCATCCTGCTTGAGGTTGATCTCCGCCGGGCTGCCCGCGCCCTCGATCACGATAATGTCATATTCCGCGGCAAGGCTGTCGTACGCCTGTTTGATAACCGGGATGAGCGCCCGCTTATCACCCCAGTATTCGCGTGCCGTGCGGTTGCCGCGCGCCTCACCCATCACGATCACCTGTGAGCCGACGTCGCTCGTCGGCTTGAGCAGCACGGGGTTCATGCGCACATCGGGCGCAATGCCGGCTGCTTCAGCCTGCACGCCCTGCGCGCGGCCCATCTCCCTGCCGTCCGCGGTGATGAAGGAGTTGAGCGCCATGTTCTGCGCCTTGAACGGTGCGACCGAGTAACCGTCCTGCCGGAAAATGCGGCAGAGCGCCGCGCACAGCAGGCTTTTGCCCGCGTTCGAGCAGGTGCCCTGCACCATGATGCATTTTGCCATCAGTATCCCTCCTGTATGCTGTCCAGCGCGGCGAGCAGCCGCGCGGTGTCTTCCCGTGTTTTGACCGCGGTGCGGTAATACCCCGTGCCCAGTCCGCGGTAATTCGCGCAGCTGCGGATGAGCACGCCGCACGCGGCGAGCTTGTCCCGCAGCCCGCTGTCCGCCGAGCGGAACAGCAGGAAATTCGCCTCGCCCGGATACACGGTCAGCCCGCGCCGAATGAGTTCTTCTGTCAGATAAGCACGCTCCTGCGCGATGCGCGCCGCGGTCTGTTCCGCGTATGCAGTTTCCTGCGCCGCAGCCGCCGCGCACGCCTGCGCAATGACCGACACGTTCCACGGTTGGCCGGCGCGGTATAAGCCTTCGATGAGGACGGTGTCCGCGGTCATGCACCAGCCGAACCGCACGCCCGGCACGGCGTACATCTTGGTATACGCCCGCAGGATCACCAGCTTGGGATACTCGGCAAGCCGGGCTTTTAGTGTGTGCTGCGCACCGTCCGCCAGAAAATCGTGAAAGCACTCGTCCACGATGAGCCACGAACCGTTTTCCGCGCATTTTTCCACAACCCTGTGCAAAAGCTGTGGCTCGATTGTGCGGCCGGTCGGGTTGTTGGGATTGCACAGATAGACCGCGTCCACTTCCGGCGTGATATCCGACAGGATACGCTCGGTGACCGCGAATCCCTCCTCCTCGCGCAGCAGGTGAAAGCGGAGTTCCGCACCCGCGAGCGTGCGTTCATATTCCGCGAAGGTGGGCGCGGTCAGCAACGCGGTTTGGGGGCGCAGAACCGCTGCCAGCCGGTCGAGCACATCCGCCGCGCCGTTGCCGCAGTAAAGCCAGCCCGGATCGACGCCCTCCGCCGCGCCGATCGCGCGCCGCGCCGCGCGGCAGAACGGGTCGGGGTAGCGCGTGCAGTCCTCGACCGCCGCGTGCATCGCCTGTTTCACCGTCTCGGGAATGCCGAACGGGTTGATGTTCGCGGAAAGGTCGAGCGGCGCGCCGCCGTAGGCTTCCGCATAGGAATACACATCCCCGCCGTGTACGTATTCGGGCATAGCCGTCCTCCTTTCCGTCAGCCGAACGGCGGCCAGTCCACGGTCAGCCGGATGATCGCGCACAGCACGAGCGCAAACACGCTCGCCGTGGTCATCAGGTCGATCGAACGCAGGATGTCCCCCCGGTTGATCTCTCGGTCCGGGTCGCCGAACGCCGCCTTTTTCACAGTCTTGCCAAAATAGCTGGCATCCCCGCCGAGCTGGACGTGCAGCGCGCCCGCGCAGACCGACTCGGTCTGGCCTGCGTTCGGGCTTTTGTGCCCGTTTCGGTCGCGGCGGTAGATGCGCAGCGCGTTGCGGTTGTCCAGATGCAGCATACCCGCGCCCGCAATCATGCAGGCCGCGGTCAGCCGCGCAGGGATGAAATTGAACACATCGTCCATCCGGGCGGAAAACTTGCCCAGATATTCGTATTTGTCGTTGTGGTAGCCGACCATCGAGTCCAGCGTGTTGACCGCCTTGTACAGGAACCCCAGCGGCGCGCCGCCGATCAGCATGAAGATCATGGGCGAAACTACGCCGTCGGTCGTATTCTCCGCCACGGTTTCGACCGCGGCCTTGATGACGCCTTCCTTGTCGAGCGCCGCTGTGTCGCGGCCGACGTACATCGCGACCGCCTTGCGGCCTGCGTCGAGCGATTCATCCAGCGCACTGTAGACGTGCACGCCCGCGTCCGCGAGGCTCTTGCGCGCGAACAGCGTCCAGCACAGCAGCGCTTCCACGCCAAAACCCAGCCAGAAGTTCACGCCCTGCAGCCAGCGCAACAGGAAAAACGGCACCGCAAAGCTCACACCGCACACGATGATCCACAGGAACACGCCCGCGGCGGTCAGCGCGCGCGGGGTTTTGGGGAAAATCCGCCGCAGCAGCTTTTCTGAAAGCGAAACCAGCTTGCCCACCGCACAGATCGGATGCGGCAGCTTTTTGGGGTCGCCGAAAATCCAGTCCAGCAAAAAGCCGAGCAGCACGGCGCAGGTCACATACATGGCTTTTCTCCTTTGATCCACTGCGGCACGCCCGCCATCACGCGCACAACCGCGTCCGCCTCCTCTGCAATCGCGCAGCACAGGCGGCCGACCGCCTCGCGGTAGTCCTCATCCGCGCGGTCCAGCGGCACCACGCCGCAGCCGACCTCGTCGCAGGTCACCGCGTGCCCGCGCAAACTGTCCAGCAGCGCCATCGGGTCGCGCCCGGCGGCAAGCTCGTCCCGCACGCGTCCGTGCAGGTTTTGGACGAGCGGCAGGTCGGGATACAGCCGCTTTGCGAGCGCGGCTTTGCCCTGATACGCACCGCCAACCAATAATACCGTCATACCATCAGCCCTCCAAACGCGGCGCACGCGAGCGCAAGCAGCTCGGACAGCGAGATGCAGAAGCCCGCGAGGTCACCCGTGATGCCGCCGAACACCCGCATTGCGATCCGGGTATGCAGTATGTACCACAGCCCGATCAGCACCATATATGCCACTGCAAGGAAATATCCGTGCTCCAGCTGATGCAGCCATACCAGCAACGCGGCATCCAGCACCGCCAGCTCGATTTTCAGCGTCGTATCGACCGCTTTTTTGTCGCTGTTTTCCGCAAAAATGTGCGCAAGGCCGGTGTTCTTGGCACAGGGCATGGTCACGATCTTGCGCGCACCAATGGCGCGCGCCTCGGCAAAACCCAAAAACACCACCGGCAGCAGCGCGGGGGTCTCATAAATCTGCGCAAAGCACGCCGCCTCGGCCAGCAGAAACGCCATCAGCCACATCGGCCCGAACGCGCCGACGTGCGGGTCCTTGAGGATGGCGAGCCGCTTCTCGCGGTCGCCGTAGGAACAGAGCGCGTCGCAGGTGTCGCACAGGCCGTCCAGATGGATGCCGCCCGAGATCAGGAGCGGGATGAGCGCCGCGCCGACCGCGTAAAACAGCGCGGCCGCGCCGAAATGCGCGCAGAACAGGTGCCACAGCCACTCGGCCGCGCCCACCAGCACGCCCACGAGCGGCAGGAAGGACAGCGCCCAGCGCATGGTCTTTTTCTCCCACTGCACCTGCGGCACGGGAACCGCCGAATAGAGCGAAAACGCGACCAGCAGGCCGCTCCATGCACTTTTCACGGTGTTTCCCCCTCCTTTACGGGCAGCAAAATGCCGCAGACCGATTCATAGGCCGCGTCCGCGCGGGCGCAAAGCGCCGCGTTCAGCCGCCCGAGCAGTTCAATGTACCGGACGGTCTCTGCCGGGTAGGGCAGGCCGTCCGAAAAAATCTCATTCGTCACAATGACCAGCGTTTCGCAGCAGTCTTGCAGGCGCGCAATCCCTGCAAGGATGCTGCCGAACGCCGCGTCCTTTGCGCCCGCGGGCGCAAACAGCTCGTTGGCCAGCAGGTTGCCCAAATCCTCGAGCAGGATGCCGTCATACCGCCGGGGCAGTTCCAGCCCCGCAAGATTCAATGGACATTCGACCGTTTCGAACCCCTTGCCCTGCCGCAGCGCGCGGTGCCGCGCGATGCGCTTCTCCGCCGCCGCGCCGAAGGGCTGCATGGTCGCAAGATACAGGCGGGAGGCCGCCGCGTGTTCACACAGCAGCCGCTCCGCGTGCGCGGATTTGCCGCTCGCGGACCCGCCGGTGACCAGTATCAGCATGGGACTTCCCTCCTGTATCGTAAAATTGTTGAAGTATTATGTGAGCGGCTGGTATGCCTCGATCCCCGCCTCGTCAAAGCTCGGCATGCCGTCGTAGGCCGCGAGCACCAGGTCGATCATCGCCACCGCCGCGACCGCGCCCGTGCCCTCGCCGAGGCGCATGCCCGCGCTGATGAACGGCGTGTAGCCCAGCGCCTCAAGCAGCAGCCTGCCCGCAGGCTCCGCAGACTGGTGCGCCGCGATCAGGTAATCTCGCACCGCGGGGCACAGCCGCACCGCGGTCAGCGCCGCCGCGCACGAGATCACGCCGTCCAGCACGACCGGCAGGCCGCACGCCGCTGCGCCGAGGTAAAAGCCCGCCATGCCCGCGATGTCCAGGCCGCCGACCTTGTACAGGATATCGACCGGGTCATTGGGGTCGGGCTGATGCAGCTTGAGCGCGGTCTCAATCGCGCGCACCTTGCGTTCCAGCCCCTCGGAGGACAGGCCCGCGCCGCGCCCGGTCACGTCGCGCACGTTGGCGCCGGTCAGCACGGCGGTCACCGCCGCGCTCGTCGTGGTGTTGCCAATGCCCATTTCGCCGCCGCACACCAGCCGGTAGCCCTGCGCGGCGCACCACTCGGCCATTTGGATGCCGGTTTCGAGCGCGCGCACCGCCCCTTCCCGCGTCATGGCAGGCTCTTTGGTCATGTCTGCGGTACCATAGCGTATCTTGCGGCGCAGGATGCGCGCGCCTTCCACATCGCGCGCCACGCCGATATCCACCGGGAAGCTGTCCATGCCGATGTGCGCCGCCATCAGGCAGACCGTGGACTTGCCGCGGCCCATGTTTTCGGTCACCGTGGCGGTGACCTCCTGCCCGCACTGGGTCACGCCCTGCGCGACCACGCCGTTGTCCGCGCAAAACATGACGACCGCGCGCTTTGCGATCGACGGCCGCACCGTGCGCTGGATCGCCGCGAGCTGCGCGACCGCATCCTGCAGCAGCCCCAGACTGCCCAGCGGGATCGCAATATCCGAAAACCGGCGGCGCGCCGCTTCGCGGCTGTCCTCATCCGGCGGCTGCACCGCCGCGATAGCCTGTTGTAAATCCATTCTGGTTACCTCCCCTGTGCGCACGCGCGCACAAAGCGCTGCGCAAACGCGGGGTTTGCGCGAAAATACAGATGCGGAAAACCCGCATACAGGGTTTTTGTTGCGTGGACGCAGTCCCACGCGCGGCCGTTCGGCTTTTCCGCGCGGAACGCGCTTCCGTTATCGCCCGACTGCGCGTAGTGGAACTCGTGCGCGCGAATGGTCCCGCCCGCGCGGCAGAGCAGATTGTCCCGTCCGGCGGTCAGCGTCACATAGCCGAAGGGCTGGAGCTTTTTCGTCATGTGCGCGTCCGCGTCGATCACGCCCGCCATCTGCGCGCCGTCCAGCGTGCGGTGCAGGTACAGAAAGCCGCCGCACTCCGCGATGGCCGGCAGGCCGCCCTGCACCGCCGCGCGGATGCTCTCGCGCATGGTGCGGTTCGCGGCGAGCTGCTCCGCGTACAGCTCGGGATAGCCGCCGCCGAGGTACAGCCCGTCAATATGCTCCGGCAGCTTTTCGTCCTCGACCGGCGAGAATTCCACCAGCTCCGCGCCCAGCGCGCGCAGTACGTCAAAATTGTCCGCGTAGTAAAAGCAGAACGCACGGTCGCACGCGACCGCGATGCGCACCGGCCTGTCCGCCACCGGCATGGGCGGCACGCTCTCGTCCGCAAGCAGCGGCGCGGTATGCGCGAGGGCGAGCAGGCCGTCCAGATCGAGGCCCTCCTCCGCTGCGTCCGCGAGCAGGTCGAGCCTGCGCTGTAAATCCCCAATCTCCTGCGCGGTCACGAGGCCGAGGTGCCGGTCGGGAATCTCCGCTTCCGACACGGGCGGCAGGCAGCCGTATACGGTCAGGCCCGCCTGCTCCGCAATCACCTTGTAAAAGGGGTACATCGCTTTGGATACCCCGTTTAGGATCACGCCGCGCAGGGTATTGGGGGCGAAATCCCGGAAGCCATGAATTTCCGCCGCGAGCGAAAGCGACTGCCCACGCGGCCGCACAACCAGCACGGCAGGGGTATCTGTCGCGCGCGCGAGGTGCGCGGCCGAGGCCGCATCCGAGGTGCCGGAAATACCGTCGTAAAAGCCCATCACGCCCTCGATGATGCCGAGGCCGCCCGCCGGGACGTGCCGCGCGAGCTGGCCGCGCACCTCATTTTCGTCCACAAAGAACAGGTCAAGGTTGCGGCTCGGGATGCCGAGCACCGCGGTATGGAACATGGGGTCGATGTAGTCCGGGCCGCACTTGAACGCCGCAAGCGCTGCGCCGCGCCGCTGGAGCGCGCGCAAAAGCGCACTCGTCACGGTGGTCTTGCCGCAGCCCGAGCCGGTGCCCGCAATCAGCAGGCGGGGCGCGTTATTCTGCATCTGCTCCGCCTCCCGAAAGGATGAACACCGGGTTGTTCGCGGTCATCATGGTATACGGCCCGACCGCCTTGCCGCGCGCCGCGGAAAGCTGGATGACCTCGACATCCGCAAAGCCGAGCGCGGAGAGCGCCGCCTGCGTCTCGTGCAGGGTCTCGAGCGCGATCGCGTTGACCACCACGCGCACCGCGGGGTTCTTCTGCTTTGCGATTTCGAGGATGCGCCGCATCGCGCCGCCGCTCCCGCCGACGAACACGCAGTCCGGCGCAGGCAGGGCTTCGAGCGCGTCCGGCGCGGCGCCCTCGACGATCTGCACATTGTACCCGCCGAGCTTTGCGCGGTTTTCGTGCAGCAGCGCGGAAACGGCACTGTTCCAGCAGAACTCCACGTTG
>USSI01000004.1 GCA_900557315.1 uncultured Butyricicoccus sp.
GAACATTTTATATCTGGACTGCGCGATGGGCGCGGCGGGCGATATGCTGATGGGCGCGCTGTATGAGCTGCTGGAGGACAAACCGGGCTTTCTGGACACCATGAACGGCCTCGGCCTGCCGGGGGTGCATCTGGAAGCAAAGCAGGCCGCGACCTGCGGCATTGCGGGTACGCATATGGCGGTCACGGTGCACGGTGAGGAGGAGCACGAGCCGGGTCATGACCATCACCATGACCATGAACACGACCATCACCATGCGCATGGCCACGACCATGAACACGATCATCACCATGCGCACGGCCACGAGCATGAGCATGACCATACCCACCATCATCACCACGCGACCCCGGGGCATATTGCGGAGATCATCGACGGGCTGGCGCTCCCTGAAACCGTGAAAAGGAACGCCCGCGGGGTGTACGACGCGATTGCGCAGGCGGAAGCCAAGGCGCACGGCTGCCCGGTGGGGGACGTGCATTACCACGAGGTCGGCGCGCTGGACGCGGTCGCGGATGTGACCGGCGTGTGCTACGCGCTGAAACTGCTCGCGCCCGAGCAGATCGTCGTCTCGCCCATCCACGTAGGCAGCGGCACGGTGCGCTGCGCGCACGGCGTGATGCCCGTGCCCGCGCCGGCGACCGCGAACCTGCTGGAGGGCGTGCCGGTGTACGGCGGGACGGTGCAGGGCGAGCTGTGCACGCCCACCGGCGCCGCGCTGCTGACGCATTTCGCAGACCGCTTCGGCCCCATGCCGGTCATGCGCACGCAGGGCGTGGGCATCGGCATCGGCACCAAGGCGTTTGAGCAGGCCAACTGCGTGCGCGCCTTCCTCGGCGAAACCGAGGAGCAGGGCAATGGTGAAATCACGGAACTTACCTGCAATATCGACGACATGACGCCCGAGGCGCTGGCATTTGCGTGCACGCGGCTGCTTGCGCAGGGCGCGCTGGATGTATACACCATCCCCGGCACGATGAAAAAGGGCCGCCCGGGCCACGTGCTGACCGTCCTCTGCAAGCCGGAGCAGGAAGCGGGCATGGCGCGGCGCGTCCTGACGGAAACCACGACCAACGGCCTGCGCGTGCGGCGGTGCGGCAAGTATTATCTGGAGCCTTCGTTCGGCAAGGTGCAGACGCAGTGGGGCGAGGTGCGGGTCAAGCGCGCGGAGGGCTTCGGCGTGACCCATGTCAAGCCGGAATATGAGGACGTTGCGGCCATTGCCGAACAGCAGGGCATTCCGTATCAGCGCGTGATTGAGGAGATGGAACGCAATGGCTGATCTCGCGCAAAAAGGGAAGCGGTGGCTCGCCCTGCTGCTGTGCGCAGCCATAGCTGTGGGCACGCTGGCGGGCTGTGGTAACAATGCGGACACGCTGACCGCGCAGGAGCAGGCCGCGGCGCAGACCGACACCGTAATTGTGGCGATGGGGCCGACCTCGGAGCCGGAGGCGGGCTTTGACCCCGCGTTCGGCTGGGGCGCGGGCGAGCATGTCCACGAGCCGCTCATCCAGTCCACGCTTACGGTCACCAATACCGACCTGACCATCGGCTATGACCTCGCAACCGGCTATTCGGTCAGCGGCGACGGCCTGACGTGGACGGTGACCATCCGGGATGATGCGTATTTTACCGACGGCGAGCCGCTGACCGCGGCGGACGTGGCGTTTACCTATAATACGGTTAAGGCGACCAGCTCGGTCAACGATTTCACCATGCTGGACTACGCGGAAGCGGCGGACAATACTACGGTGGTGTTCCACATGACGCGGCCATTTTCCATCTGGCCGTACACCATGGCAGTCGTAGGCATCGTGCCCGAACACGCCTATGACAGCGCGGCCTACGGCGCGAACCCGATCGGCTCCGGGCGGTACATGCTCGAACAGTGGGACCGCGGCCAGCAGGTCATCCTGACCGCCAACCCGGACTACTACGGGGAGCCGCCCAGGATACAGCGCGTCATCATCCTGTTCATGGAGGAGGACGCGGCTTTCCTTGCCGCGCAGGCGGGGCAGGTAGACGTGGCCTATACCTCGGCGACCTACTCAAACGAGACGGTTGAGGGGTACAGCCTTGCGTCCTATGCCAGCGTGGACAACCGCGGCATCAACCTGCCTGCGGTCCCGGCGGGTACGGACAGCGAAGGCCGGGCGGCCGGCAACGATTTTACCGCCGATGTGCTGGTGCGCCGCGCCATCAACATCGGCATCGACCGGCAGGAGATGATCGACAACGTCCTAAACGGCTACGGCACGCCCGCATACAGCATCTGTGACCAGCTTCCGTGGTACAACGAAGCTGCCGAGGTGGAATATGACCCGGAAGCGGCGGCCGCCCTGCTGGACGAAGCGGGCTGGACTATGGGTGAGGACGGCGTGCGCACGAAGGGCGGCGCGCGCGCCGAGCTGAACCTGCTGTATGCCAACGGCGACTCGGTGCGGCAGGCGCTTGCCGCCGATCTGGCAAACCAGCTGGGCGAGCTTGGCATCGCCTGCACAATCGAGGGCGTGGGCTGGGACACGGCTTATGACCGCGCGCTGTCCGAACCCCTGCTGTGGGGCTGGGGCGCGCATACGCCCATGGAGCTGTACAACATCTACCACACCATCGGGGACACCGGTTCCGCCCAGTATTCGCCCTATTCTAACCCGACAGTGGACGGATACATGGACGAGGCGCTGGCGCGCGCGGATTTGGAGCAGTCCTACGAGCTGTGGCGCAAAGCGCAGTGGGACGGTACGACCGGCGTGACGCAGGAGGGCGACATCCCGTGGGTGTGGCTGGTCAACGTCAGCCACCTGTACTGGGTGCGTGACGGCCTGCAGATCGCCGGGCAGAAGATCCATCCGCACGGGCACGGCTGGTCGATCGTCAACAATGTGGACCAGTGGAGCTGGTCATAACATCATTCTAAGGGGAAAGGACGGAAACGCATGAAGCACCGCCTGCAATTTGCGGCAAAAAAGCTGCTGCGCATGGCGCTATTGCTGCTCGGGGTGAGCATCGTGACCT
This sequence comes from uncultured Butyricicoccus sp., assembly GCA_900557315.1. Classification (GTDB taxonomy): domain Bacteria; phylum Bacillota; class Clostridia; order Oscillospirales; family Butyricicoccaceae; genus Agathobaculum. Next base: position 3,013 of record USSI01000004.1, read on the forward strand.
TTGCGCTCATGGCCGCGTCGCCGCTCGACCCGCTGCAGACCAACGTGGGGCAGGTGGCGCTCGGCTCGATGAGCGGGGAGCAGGTCGCGCGGCTCGAGGCCTATTGGGGCGTGGACACCCCGCCCGTGGAGCGCTACCTCGGCTGGCTGGGGAGCGTGCTGCACGGCGATTTCGGTGTGTCGCTCCTGTACCGCCAGCCGGTTTTGCAGATCATCGGGGAGCGCCTGCAAAGTTCGCTGTGGCTGCTGCTCGCCGCGTGGGTGATTTCGGGCGTGCTGGGCACAGCGCTCGGCGTGGCGGCCGGATACTGGCGCGGCAGGTGGCCGGACAAGCTGGTGCGCGGCTACTGCTTTGTGATTTCCAGCACCCCGGCATTCTGGCTGGCGCTGCTGCTGCTGATGGTGTTTTCGGTCTGGCTGGGCTGGTTCCCGATCGGGCTGTCCGTACCCATCGGCATGGATGCGGCAAGCGTCGGCCTGGCGGACCGCCTGTACCACGCGGTTCTGCCTGCGCTGACGCTCAGCATAACAGGTGTGGCGAACATCGCCCTGCACACCCGCGAGAAGATGGTGGACGTGATGGAAAGCGACTACGTCCTGTTCGCCCGCGCGCGGGGCGAATCCGGGCTTGCGATTGCGCTGCGGCACGGTCTGCGGAACGTTGCCCTGCCCGCCATCACCCTGCAGTTCGGCTCGATCAGCGAGATCATCGGCGGGTCGGTGCTGGTCGAGCAGGTGTTCTCCTATCCCGGGCTGGGGCAGGCGGCGGTGACCGCCGGGCTGGGGAGCGACCTGCCGCTGCTGCTCGGGATCACACTCATCACCTCCGCCATTGTGTTCGGCGGCAATCTGGTTGCCGACCTGCTGTACGGCGCGGTAGACCCGCGCATCCGGAGGGGGGCGGCGCGCGGATGAAACGTCTCAACCGGCGGCAGGGCATGGTATTCCTGCTGGTTTGCGCGGCTGTCCTGCTCGCGGCGGTGACCGTGGCGGGCATCCTGCTCGAGCCGCGCGCGATGCAGACCGACTTTTCGCGGACAAACCGCACGCCCTGTCTGGAATACCCCTTCGGCACGGACTGGATGGGGCGGGATATGCTCGCGCGCACGCTGGCAGGGCTGTCGCTCAGCATCCGCATCGGCCTGCTGACCGCCGTGGTCAGTGCGCTGATTGCGCTCGTGCTCGGCATTGCTGCAGCCACGCTCGGCCGTAAAGCGGACGCGGCGGTCTCGTGGTGCATTGATATGGTCATGGGCATCCCGCATATCCTGCTGGTCATGCTGATTTCGATTGCGTGCGGGCGCGGCTTTACCGGCGTGGTGGCGGGCGTGGCGCTCAGCCACTGGACCAGCCTTGCGCGCGTCATCCGCGGCGAGGTCATGCAGCTGCGGCAGGCGCCGTACATCCTTGCCGCGCGCAAACTCGGCGTGTCACAGGGGCGGATGATACGGAAACACCTGCTCCCGCACCTGCTGCCGCAGTTTTTGACCGGGCTGATCCTGCTGTTCCCGCACGCCATTCTGCACGAAGCCAGCGTGACCTTCCTGGGCTTCGGCCTGTCCTCTGAGCAGCCTGCAATCGGCGTCATCCTGTCCGAGAGTATGCGCTATCTGACCACAGGGAACTGGTGGCTGGCGCTGTTCCCGGGGCTTATGCTGATACTGGTGGTCGTGCTGTTCGCCGTGTCGGGCGAGCGGGTGCGCCGCCTGCTCGATCCCGCGAGCGTACATGAGTAAGGAGGAAGCAATGGAGCCGGTTTTGCAGATCAAAGGGGTGTCGATCTCGTTCACCCAATACAGCGGCGGCCTGCAGCAGGCCGAATTGCCCGTCATCCGCGACCTGTCCCTGACCGTCCGGCCGGGGCAGGTGGTGGCGGTCGTGGGCGCGAGCGGCTCGGGAAAAAGCCTGCTTGCGCACGGCATCCTGGGGCTTTTGCCGTACAACAGCCGCATGGAGGGCGAAATTTTATACGAGGGCGCGCCGCTGACCGCGTCCCGCGCCGCAAAACTGCGCGGGAAGGAAATCGCGCTGGTGCCGCAGGGCGTGACCTACCTCGACCCGCTGATGAAGGTGGGCGCGCAGCTGTGCCGGGGACGCAGGGACGCGGAAACAAAGGCGCGTTACCGCGCCGCGCTTCAGCGGTACGGCCTCGGGCCGGAGACTGAGGAGCTGTATCCCTTCGAGCTGTCCGGCGGCATGGCGCGGCGGGTGCTGATTGCCTCCGCGGTCGCGGAGCAGCCCCGGCTCATCATCGCGGATGAGCCGACCCCCGGGCTGGACGCCCGCGCGGCCGCGCGCATCCTCGGTCATTTCAAAGAGCTGGCGGAAGAGGGCGCGGGTGTGCTGCTGATTACGCACGATCTGGAGCTTGCGCTGACGATTGCGGACCGCGTCACGGTGTTTTACGCCGGGGAAACCATGGAGGAAGCCGCGGCGGCGGATTTCCGTGACCCCGCGCGGCTGCGGCACCCGTTCACGCGTGCGCTGTGGAACGCTGCGCCGGGCAACGGCTTCCAGCCGCTCGCGGGCAGCCAGCCGTACCCGGGCACGGTGACAAAGGGCTGCCCCTTTGCCGCCCAGTGCGGGCGGTGCCGGGCGGACTGTACCGCGGCGCAGTCCATCCCGCTTCGCCCCCTGCGCGGCGGCATGGTGCGCTGCCTGTATCCGGATGCAAAGGAGGGAGAAGCGTGAAGCTGGAAGCGCGCGGGATGACTTTTTACTATCCCGGCAGGCGGAAGCGCCCGGTTTTACAGGGCGTCAGCCTGTCCATCGCGCCCGGCGAACGCGTGGGGCTGCAAGCGCCCAGCGGCAGCGGAAAAACCACGCTGTGCCGCCTGCTGGCGGGCTATGAAAAGCCGCAGCGTGGTGAAATCCTGCTGGACGGCAGGCCGCTGCAGGATTATCGCGGCGTGTGCCCGGTGCAGATGGTGTGGCAGCACCCGGAAACCGTGGTGGACCCGCTTTTGCGACTGGGCGATACGCTGTCCGAGGCGGGCGCGGTGGAAGAGCGCCTCGCGCAGGCGCTGCACATCGAACAGGCGTGGAGGAACCGCTATCCCGCCGAGCTGTCCGGCGGGGAGCTGCAGCGGTTCTGCATCGCGCGTGCGCTGCGGCTGGAAACGCGCTTTTTGCTGTGCGACGAGATTTCCGCCATGCTCGATCTGGTGACGCAGGCGCAGATTTGGCGCTTCCTGATGGAGGAAGCCGCGCGCAGGCAGCTGGGGCTGCTGGTCGTCAGCCACGACAGCGCGCTGCTGCAGCAGGTGTGCACGCGGGTACACCGCTTATCCGACCTCGCGGCAGGCGCATAGCGGGATGGCGGAATCCACCTGGCGAAAAACAGGAAGAGGGCAGGCACCAAGGTCCTGCCCTCGTTTGGTCGTGACGCAAAAGCGCCCCGCCGGCATCAGCCGGCGGAGCGCTTTCTTTTAACGTATGTTATTATGGCGATTGGGAAAAACGAGGCGCTTTTACCAGTATTTCGCGACGTGGGCCTTGGTGACTTCCGCCGCCTTTTTGATGTTCTCCTCGTTCGAGAGCTTGTAATAATCCGGGCGGAACACCTCCATGGTGCACACATCGCCCTCAAAGCCGATCTTCTTGAGCGTGTCGGCATAGCGCTTGTGATCCAGGCAGTCGCCCGGCTCGCCCGGCCACAGACGCTTCTCGTCGTTGTTGTATGCCGCGCCGCAGGGCATGTTCTCCATGCCGTTCAGGTGCCATACAAAAATCTTCTTGCCGTCCGCCTTTTCCAGCGCGTCCCAGCCGGAGGCCATGGCGTGGAAGTGGTACTGGTCGAGCGTGATGCCCACCAGCGGGGAATCGACCGCCTGCACGATATCGTACGCATACTCAAAGCGGTTGATCGACATACCCGGCGCGCCGCAGAACTCGAGCGACAGCTTGATGCCGTGCGGCTCGACCTTCTTGACCATCTCCTTGAGCACCGCGACCGCGTCCGCCTTGATTTCGTCCACGGTTGCTGGCACCGGCAGGTCCATGGACGGCACCACGACGATCATCTTGCACTGCAGCTTGACGCAGTCCGCAATGATCTGGTCGAGCTTTGCCATAACGGCGTCCTTTTCCTCCTGGGTCTGCTTCATGTTGAAGAACACCAGCGCGTTGTAGGACAGCATCTTCAGGTGGTGGTTCGGGTCTGCAAACCAGGCCGCCAGGTCGTCGATGGTGTACTTGCCCGCCGCGATTTCGCGGTCCAGGCATTCGGACTGGATGTCGATGTAGTCAAAGCCGTACTTTTCGCACAGGTCGAGGTCCTCCAGCACGGAGTGGTTCTCGCAGAAGCGGTTGCAGCCTTCGTTGAATCCGATTTTCATGGTATGTTTGCCCCTTTCCGCGCTTACTTCTTATAGAAGTCCGGGGTGCCGCCGGTGACAACCTTCTCGATCTGGCCCGAGGTCTGCGCCTTGACGAGCGCGTCCGCGGTGATCGAAGCGACATAGCCGTCCCATGCGGAGGAACCGCCGGTCTCGCCCTTGAGCGCATGGTCAACCCAGTCCTGGATTTCCACGTCGTAGGAGTCGATGAAGCGCAGAATCCAGTTGTCCTCGATCTTGGTCGAGACGTTGTTGGCGTAGCGCACGGTCGGGAAGGACGGGCAGGGCAGGTTGACAACGCCGTTTTCGCAGACCACTTCGCAGTTGATGTCGTAGCCGAAGCCGCAGTTTACGTTGACCTCGAGCACGGTTACAATGCCGCCCTTGGTCTTCATAATCATGACCTGCGGGTCCTTGAGGCCTTCATGTGCCTTGGAGGAGGACTTGGGCATGATGCACTGTACTTCGTCCCACTCGTCGCCGACCAGCCACGGCAGCACGTCGATCTCGTGGATCGCGGTGTCGGTGACCGCCATCGAGGTGGTGTAATCCGGCGCAACGCCGTCCGCGCGGTGCGTGCACTTGACTACCATCGGCGCGCCGAACTTGCCGGAATCCAGCAGTTCCTTGACCTGGCGGTAGCCGCGGTCATAGCGGCGCATGAAGCCGACCTGGACCAGGTGCTTGCCCGAAGCCATCTCAGCGTCCACAACCGCCTTGCAGTCCGCCGCGGTGTTTGCCAGCGGCTTCTCGCTGAATACCGGCTTGCCGGCCTTGATCGCCGCGATGACCGGGTCTTTGTGGAACGCGCCCGGGGTGGTGACGACAACCGCGTTTACATCCGAGTCGTTGATCGCTTCGCTGAAGTCCGTGTAAACCTTGGTGCCCGCGCCGGCGATTTCTGCGCCCTTCTTCGCGCCTTCTTCAAATACGTCGCAGACAGCGACAACCTTCGCGCCGCGGATGCGGTTCTGGATGCGCTCGATGTGTTCGCGGCCGATCATGCCGCAGCCGATTACTGCAATGTTCAGTTCCATACTTGTTACCTCCGTTTTTTGTTGTTATATGGTGATGACTGTCCTGGCGTTGCGGGTGAGCGATATGCGGTGAAGCATATCTCCTTTGATGCTCCCATTGTAACACTGCGTGCTCGAGAACGCAATGGGAAAAATGTAAAATATAAAAGAAAATTTTTGTGTAAAAATTCAGGCCGCAATGCCGAGCGGGGAGAACAGGATGTAGATGCCGACAGCGAGAAGCAGGCCGATGATGGACACCACGTGGCGGTATTTCCAGGGCGTCAGATCGACTGCGCCGCAGTCCTGGATTTCGTAGGGCTCGCCGGGACGGTACTTGTTCAGCCACCACATGATGAGCAGTTCGATCGGGAACAGCACAGCCATGGCGTACAGGTAGTGGATCGGGTTGTCCGAGCCGGGGTAGCAGGGCTTCAGCAGCAGGAAGGCGCCGTAGCAGACCACGTGGAACACGGTGATGATTTTCGGCATGTATTTCGGGATGCGCTTGAACATGAAGATGCCCAGGATGGTGCACAGGACAGGCAGGGATACGAACTGGCTCATGGAGTTGAGGAAGGTCGTAATGCCGCCCGCGTTCATGATAAACGGCGCAATCACGATGGATACGCAGCCTGCGATCGTGCCATATATCTTACCGACCTTGACGCATTTCACGTCGGACGCCTGCGGGTTGATGGAGGAGCGGTAGAGGTCGAGGGTGAACATGGTCGAGGCCGAATTGAGAACCGAGTTAAACGAGGACAGGATCGCGCCGAACATAACCGCCGCGAAGAAGCCCATAACCGGCGCCGGGACGATTTCCGCAATCAGTGCGGGGTAAGCGAAGTCAATCGCCGAGGAACCGGCAGCAGCAAGCTGGTCCTGGATGGCGGGCATGTAGAACGCAATGATGCCGGGGATAACCAGGTACAGCGGGCCGAGGCACTTGAGGAAGCCGCAGAAGATGGCGCCCTTCTGGCCTTCCTTCAGGCTCTTCGCAGCCAGCGCGCGCTGGACGAACGACTGGTTGGTGCACCACCAGTACAGGTTGTTGAAGAACATACCGGTGATGATAAGCGGCCACGGAACCTCCGGCTCGGGGGCATCCCAGGCGTTGATGGCGTTGAGCTTGGCCGGGTCGGCCTCGATGATATAGCGGATGCCGTCCAGGATACCGTCGCCGCCGGTAGCAGCGGAAAGCGCGGCAAAGCCGAGGAACGGTACCATCAGGCCGCCGATAATCAGCCCGATCCCGTTGATGGTGTCGGACACGGCAACGGCCTTGAGGCCGCCGAAGATGGCATAGCAGCCGCCGATAATGCCGATGACCAGACAGAGAATGGCGACGGCAACGAATTTACTCGTACCGAAAATGCCGGAAATATCAAAAATCTGCTCAAATACCACGGCGCCGGAGTACAGGATAACCGGCAGGTTCAGGATGGAGTACATGATAACGATGACCAGCGAGAACATGGTCTTGGTGCCGCGGCCATAACGTTCTTCCATCAGGGACGGGATGGTCATGGCGCCCATCTTGAGGAAGCGCGGCAGGAAATAATATGCCAGCACGAGCAGCGTGAACATGGAGCCGACTTCCCAGGCGATCGGGCCCATGTTGGTTTTCCAGCTCTGGCCGTTCAGGCCGACCAGCTGTTCGGCAGAGAGGTTGGTGAGCAGGAGCGAGCCGGCGATTACGACGCCCGGCAGGCCGCGGCCCGCGAGGAAGTAGCCTTCCGCGGTATCCAGCTTGTCGTCGCGCGTTTTCCATGCGGAAATAATCGCGACCAGAGCGGTAAACAGGATAAATGATATGCCGATCCATGCGAGCGAACTAAAGAAATTCATAATATCCCCCTAAATTTCGTTTACGGACAATATAGAAAGAAAACCAGGTTTGTGTTCACGTGAACGCCATTTGGCGAAAAACAATCCATGCAAACTGGTTCGCCAAAAGAGAACGGTGCCCCGAATGAGGGGAAATTAGCATGGATTTGTTTTGCTGTAGACAGGATATCACTGTTTTTTCGCAAATTCAAGTATGCACACGGAAAAAACGAAATGTGCAGTATTTTTGGTGGAGCTTTCAAAAAAACGCGGAAGATTTTTGTATAATTTTGCAGAGAGGACGTGGAATGATGCGTGCAAAGCGTGCATTGAAATGTGAGATGTACATAAAAAAACAAGCAGAAACTGCGCGAATTGCCTAAGAATAGAGCGGGAAGCGCACGCGGGAGAGCGGCTTTTTGATAAAAAGCGTGCATTATACGGGCGTTTTTTTATAAAACCGATAAATCAGATAAATTTTTTGGAGAAATAAACAGGACAGCGGCTGAGACGGAAAACAATTCGTGGATAAAATAACCAATCTGAAACGGGTCGCCAGGGACGTGAGAAGAAAAAGCAGGGCGGCACGGTCAAAAACCGTGCCGCCCTGTTATCATGCAGCGGCTCCGTCTGCAGCCCGGCCGGGCGCAGCGGAAGCAATATCAAGTTGGCGCCTTATTCGTCTACCTTGACGTAAACGCCGCCGTTGCGGCAGGACTCGGTAGCAGCCTTAGCCATCAGAACCGGACGCAGGCCGTCGATCGCGCCGACAGCAACCGGCTTGTCGTTCTGGATCGCGTCAACAAAGGAGATAACCTGGTCGATGAAGGCCTGGTTGTAGCGCTCGAGGAAGAACCACAGCGGCTTCTCGGAGTGCGCGCCGTCCTTGGTCATAACGGTGGTGGTGTTGAGCAGGTCGTTCGCGTCGGACGCCATGCCCTTGGAGCCGAAGGCCTCGACACGCTGGTCGTAGCCGTAAACCGCCTGACGGGAGTTGTTGATGACCGCGATGCAGCCGTTAGCCATCTTCATGGTGACAACAGCGGTGTCAACGTCCGGAATACCGGACTCTTCCTGCAGGTTCGGGTTGACCAGGCAGGAGCCGACAGCGGAGATCTCGACTGCTTCGGAACCGGTGACATAGCGGACCATGTCGAAGTCGTGGATCATCATGTCGTAGAAGATACCGCCGGAAACCGCAACATAGGATGCCGGGGGCGGCTCCGGGTCACGGGAGGAAACGATGACGATGTGCGGATCGCCGATCGTGCCGTTCTTGACAGCGTCAGCCACAGCCTTGTGGTTGTGGTCGAAGCGGCGGTTGAAGCCAACCTGGAACTTGACGCCCTTCTCTTCTACGAGAGCGAGCAGCTTCTTGATCTTTTCGATATCATAGTCGATCGGCTTCTCGCAGAATACGTGCTTGCCGGCCTGGACAGCCGCCATGGATACGTCGCAGTGCGTGTCGGTCGAGGAGCAGACGAAGACAACGTCTACTTCCGGGTTGTTGATGATGTCCATAAAGTCAGTGGAGGCGTTGGTGATGCCGCGCTCTGCCAGCCACTCGCGCGCGCCGGACTTGTCCAGCATCGGGTCGGCGACTGCAACGACCTGCACGCCGGGAACGCTGTTAATCAGGTTGTTGATGTGCAGCTTGCCGATACGGCCGCAGCCAACTACGCCAATTTTCAAGATGCCCATTTGTAATCCTCTCCTTTTCATAAGGTAACTCTATTATAAACCTGACGGGGGGAGGCATCAAGAGCGCACGGGCAATTTCGGCGCACCGCCCAAATTAGATGAAACGGATTGGTGAAAATAACGCTGTGGATGGCGCATAGGCGTGCAAAAAAGGTGTGCATTGTGCATAAAAAATAAATGCACAGGAGAATGCAACAAATCTGACGGAGGTGTCTAAATTGTATGTAATCGCTTGTGCGGGCAAATCCGCTGTGCTAAAATGAACAATGTATTGCGGCATCAGCCGCAATAGGACGAGTAAAGGGGTAGTGGTCATGAAGGTAACTGCACAGTGGATTGCAGAACAGTGCGGTGTGTCGCGGGGGACGGTGGATCGTGTGGTAAACGGCCGTCCAAACGTCGCGCCCGAGGTGCGCGAACGTGTGCAGAAGGTCATCAATGAATACGGGTACAAAACGCCCGCCCAGCGGCAGGCGGCCCGCGCGGGCCGGAGCGCCTATCGGATCGGGGTGATCCTGCCGAGCTGGGATGCGTTTTTTATCCGCCAGATGCGGGAGGGCATCCGCGTTGCGCTGCACAACCGCGGCCTGACCAATGTGAATGTGTTGGTGGAGGAGCTGAAAAACCGCTCGCACCGCTCGTACTTTGAGGCAATCGAACGCCTGGAGGAACGGGGCATCGACGGGCTGATCGTTACCGCGCCGGACACAATCGCCATGACCGAAGAGATAGACCGGCTGGTCGCTGCGGGCATCCCGGTAGTGACCTGCGACTCGGATGTGCGGCAGAGCCGGAGGCTGTACCACATCGGGCAGGACATGGTCAAATCCGGCCGGATCGCGGCCGGGCTGCTGGCGCCCTATGTGGCGGATGCGGAAGTGCTGGTCGTCACCGGCAACCGGGAGTTCACGGCGCACGGTATGCGCGTGCGCGGCTTTCTCGACCGTATGCATGAGATTTTCGGCAACCGCGTCACGGTGCACGTGATCGAGAGCGTGGAGCAGTATGAACTGACCTACGACGGTGTGCTGCAGCAGGTGCGGCATAACCCGCGCCTGCGCGGCATTTACATGGCCAACGAGTCCGTGCGCGGCTGCATGGACGCGCTGGATCGCGCCAAGCCTGCACGCCGGATCCATGTGGTGTGCCACGACCTGACGCCTTATGCCCGACAGTATCTGGAAGAGGGGCGGCTGGATTTTATCGTGGACCAGGACTTTTCTGCGCAGACCACGCGCGCCATCGAGGTGCTTGCCCGCACCCTGCGGACGGGGGAGCCGCCGCGGCAGGATATCGAGTACATCCACACCAGTATTATCACACGCGAGCTGCTGTAAGCAGCGGGAGGAGAAGGACAGAACCATGAAACGGAAAACCATCCGCGCGCTGCTGGCCGGCGTGCTGTGTGCGCTTTCGGTTGTGCCTGCGGGCGCCGTGCGCGTTTCGGATATCGCAGGGCTTGGCGCGCTTGCGGCCGCCTCGGCGGTGGGCGGTGCGCTGCAGGAAGAGGGCATCGCCACAGCGCCGCCCGTGCAGGACGAACAGGAGGTTTCGTTCCGCCGGCTGGAGGACATCGTCCGCGCCAACAACCAGACGATCAAAAGCTTTGAACTGACGCTTGACGGCATTGAGAATACCGACGTCAGCTCGCAGTTCTTCAACCAGTACCTGCAGTACGACGCACAGCGCGCCCAGTATGAGGCGCAGGCGGCGATCTACCAGCAGTGCATTGACGAATTGCAGGGCGTGGGCGAATCCAGCCCCGCCATTGACGCGCAGATCAGGGTTGCGCAGATGAACCTGCAGATGTGCAACCAGAGCATTGCGGCGATCGACGCGGTGATCGACAGCCTGGACGACGCGCAGGAGGATGCGGAGAACGAGCTGGATGAAACCTATGCGACGACCGAAAAGCAGCTGGAAAACGCGGCGAACCAGATCGTTGTCGGCGCGCAGACCGCATACGCCGGCATCATCACCATCCGGGAAGGCATCGAGACGCTCGACCGCAACCTTGCCGCGCTCGACCGCAATATCGAGACCGTGGAAAAGCAGGTGGAGATCGGCATGGCGTCCGACCTGACGCTGGAAAACCTGCGCCAGACCCGCCGCACCGCGGCCGCCCAGCGCGAGACGCTGCTCAAGCAGCAGGAGGCGACGGAAAACCAGCTGTCCCTGCTGTGCGGCAACACGGCGGAAACCACCGTCGTCCCGTCCTCTCTGCCCACGGTGACCAGCAGCCAGCTTTCCGCCATGGACTATGACAAGGACCTGGAGGAGGCGCTCGATAACAGCTATGCGATCTGGTCCGCGCGGGACGAGGCGCTCAAGGCGTCCGACGATTACGCGGACGACGTGACTTCAACTGACGATGCATATGAGGCAGCGAAGCTGAATCTGGAATATACAGAGGAGAGCGTGAACAACTCGTTCCGCCAGCTTTATCTGGACGTGCAGGACAAAAAAAGGCTGCTGGATGAGGCGCAGGCCGCATATGATACGGAAAAGAGGAATTTTGACGTGGATGCGCTGCAGTATGAGCGCGGCATGATATCCCGGAACGAATATCTGACCGCACAGGACGACCTTGCAGCGCAGGAGGACGCGGTTCGCACCGCAGAACACGACCTGTTTACCGCCTATAACACCTATGACTGGGCGAAACGGGGCTACATCGCCAGCGCGGCCTGACGCGCCGGCGCAATTCACAGCAGGAGGATACCCATGGAAAGAAAACGTATTGCCGCGGCGGTGATGGCGGGCGCGATGCTGTTCTGCGCCGGCTGCAGCGGCCAGGAGGAACAGGCCACGGAGGAAGCCCCAAGCGGCACCGCGGTCGAGGTGATGGAGGTCACCGCCGCGCCCATGAGCGCGGAATACTCGCTGACCGGCAAAGTGGCTGCGGTCAACGAAGTGCAGGTGTTCCCGCTGCTTGCGGGACAGGTGTTGACGCTGTCGGTAGAAGAGGGGGACACGGTAAGGCAGGGCCAGACCCTGTTCACCGTGGACACTTCGACCGTCACCTCGACGATGGGCGCGCTGCAGCAGTCCTACAGCGCGACGAAGGCCGCAACCGACCGCGCGATCGAGTCCGCACAGCTTGGCGTGGAGCAGGCGCAGATCGGCGTGGACCAGGCACAGCAGGCGGTGGACAATGCCGAGGCGCTGCTTGAGGTCGGCGCGGCGGCGGAGCAGGATGTAACGCAGGCGCGGCAGGGGCTGCAGCAGGCGCAGGCCGCGCTGTCGCAGGCGCAGGCCGGCGTGGCGCAGGCCGAGGCGCAGCAGTCCGCGTCCCTTGCGCAGATCCAGGCTTCGATGGACCAGATCACGACGCAGGCCGAGCTGGGCACGGTCACCGCGCCCTGCGCGGGCACCGTGACGGCAGTCAACCTGGTGCGCGGCGGCATGGCGTCGTCCGCCCAGCCGGCGGTCGTGATCGCGGAGAACGGCACGGTTGAGGTGCAGGCTTCCGTGGCGGAGGATGTGTATGTCAATATCAGCGAGGGCGACGAAGCCGGGGTGATGGTTTCGTCCGTGTCGGACGAGATGATTCAGGGCAAAATCTCCTCGATGCCTGCGGCGGCCAACGCGCAGACCAGCCTCTATGATGTTTCGGTGTCGCTCCCCTCGGACGTCAAGCCGCCGATCGGCGCGTTTGCAACCGTCACCTTCTATACCGACCGCCGCGACAACACGCTGTCCGTCCCGACGGAAGCGATCCTGACCGGCGCGAACGACGAGCAGTATGTGTTTGTCGTGGATACCTATGCCGAGGGCGATACTGCGGTGCGTATTACGGTTGAGACCGGGCTGGTCAACAGCACGGACACCGAGATCGTGTCCGGCCTTGCCGAGGGGGACCGCGTGGTCATCAAGGGGCAGTCCTACCTGTCGGACGGCGCGGCGGTGCGCATCGTGACGGGCGGGGACAACCTGCCGGCAGATACGGAAACGGCGTCCGCTGCGGCGGATACCGCGTCCGCTGCGGACGGGGAGGGCTGAATCCCCTATGAAAATCGCGGAGAATTGTATCAAGCATAATGTAATGACCATCCTGGCGTATATCCTGATCGCCGTGTTTGGTTTTTACTGCTTCCAGTCGCTTCCGCTCGCGCTCATGCCCGAGATGGAGCTGCCGGTGGCGATTGTCTATTCTACTTATGCGGGTGCAGGCCCGGAGGATATCGAGCAGCAGGTGACAAAACCGCTTGAGTCCGCCTGCGCCAGCCTGTCCGGCCTGGAATCGCTGACCTCGACCTCGGCGGAAAACATGTCCATGGTCATCGCGCAGTTTGACTACGGCGTCAACCTGGATGAAGTGATGACCGATATGCGCGACAACGTGGATATGGTCAAATCCCAGCTGCCGGAGGATGCTTCCGACCCGACGGTTATGTCGATCGACATCGACTCCATGCCGGTTGTCATGGTGGCGCTGCGCGGCAGCGACCTTGCCACCATGCAGTCCATCGCGGAGGATGAACTCGCCCCCGCGCTCGAGCGTCTGGACGGCGTGGCCTCGGCCGATATTTCGGGCGGCTATGAGAATGAGGTCGCGGTCAAGACAGACGCGGCGCGTCTCAAGGGCTATAACCTGACGGTTTCTTCGCTTGCCCAGCAGCTCGGCGCGGACAACATGGCCATTCCGGGCGGTGAGCTGGACAGCGGCTCGCAGACGCTGGCTGTGCGCACGGACGGCGAATACCAGACGGTGCAGGACGTGAAAAACGCGCTGATCTCACTGCCCGCGGGCGGCACGGTGCGCCTGAACCAGATTGCAGACGTTTCCCTGCAGCCCAAGGACCAGGACGCGCTTGCCAAGGTCAACGGCGAGGAATGCCTGCTCCTGTCGGTCAACAAGCAGTCCGGCTCGAACACGGTGGAGATCGCTGAGCGCGCCAAGGCGGAACTGGACAGCCTGACTGCGAATAACCAGTCGATCAGCTGGGACCTGGTTATGGACCAGTCGGATTACATCAACATGACGGTGGACAACGCCATGTCCAACATCTGGATGGGCGTGCTGTTTGCGGCAATCGTACTGATCGTGTTCCTGCGTGACTTCGGCGCAACGCTGGCGATTTCGATCGCGATGCCCTGCTGCATCCTGTTCACCTTCCTGATTATGTTCGCGCTTGATATCACGCTGAACATGATGTCGCTGGGCGGCATTGCGCTCGGCGTCGGTATGATTGTGGATAACTCGATCGTTGTGCTGGAAAACATCTTCCATTACCGGTCGGACGGCTATGACCGCTGGGAGTCCTGCGTGCAGGGTACCAGGGAGGTCGTCCTGTCGGTCACCGCGTCCACCCTGACCACGGTCGCGGTATTCCTGCCGATCGGCCTGTCCGGCGGCATGACCGGCATGATGTTCAGGGAATTCTGTATTACGATTGTGGCGCTGCTTTCCTCGTCGCTGATTATTTCGCTGACGCTGGTGCCGCTGCTGTGCTACATCCTGCTTGACCGCGGCGGCGTGCACCGCATTTCGGGCAGCGACCCGGGGGTCAAGGAGCGCATGATGGCGGATAAGCCGGGTGCGCGCCGGTATAAAAAGGTGCTGCAACTGTTCATCACCCGCCGCTGGGTGGGTATCGCGGTCACCTTCGGTATCTGCGTCATCTCGGTTGTGAGCATTGCGCTGGCCGGTTCCGAGCTGATCCCGGAGATGGACCAGGGGCAGATCAGCGTTTCGGTCGGCATGCCGAACGGTTCGACCATGGAGGAAACCGCAGCCATCCAGGACCGCATTGTCGCCATTGCGGAGGAGACCATCCCGGAGATGGAGCAGGTATACTACAGCACCGGCAGTTCCAGCTCGGTCATGTCGAGCACCTCCGGCTCGAGTGTGACGATTACGCTGGCAGACCTCGAGGACCGAGACCGCTCCTCCAATGAAGTGGCAAGCCAGCTGCGGCGCGACCTTGCCGATATCGCGGGCTGTGAAATCACGGTTTCCGCGAGCAGTATGTCGGTCGGCGAAGGTTCGGATATCAGCCTGCAGATGACCGGCGAGGACTACGACCAGCTGGCCGAAGCGGCAAATGACCTTGCGGCGGAAATCGAAGCGCTGCCCGATGCCATCAACGTGGAATCCTCGGCGGGCGAGCAGGTGCCGCGCGTGGCGGTCAAGATCAACCGGGAAAATGCTTCGCGCTTCGGCCTGACGGCCTCTACCATTGGCGCACTCGTGCGCGGCGAGCTGACCGGCTCGACTGCGACCACCCTGCGCATGGGCGGCGAGGAATACGATGTGACGGTTTCAGGCGACGAGACGCTTACCCAGGACATTGACGCGCTCAAGTCGCTGCAGCTGCCGAGCGCTGCGGGGGGCACCGTGCCGCTCTCCATGGTGGCGGATGTGTACACCGAGCTTTCCCCGCAGACCATCGAGCGTATCGACCAGTATGAAACGGTGACGATCACGGGCGAATCCGAATCAGGGGACAGCGTCGGCATCACGGCGGCGGTGGATGCGCTGCTGGCGGATTACCAGCTGCCCGAGGGTGTCGAGATCGAGGAGGGCGATACCGCGGCTTCCAGCATCGCGGAAACCACCCAGTCGCTGATGACCGCGCTGATGGTCGCTATCCTGCTGGTTTACTTCATCCTGGCAAGCCAGTTTAACTCGTTCGTGCTGCCGGTTGCGATTATGCTGATCCTGCCGATCGGCCTGCTCGGCTCCATGATGCTGCTGTGGCCGACCGGGTACAAGGTTTCCATGGTCGCGCTGCTGGCGGTTATCATCCTGGCCGGTACGGTGGTCAACTCGTCGATCGTGCTGGTTGACTATATCCTCCAGCGCCGGGAGCGCGGCGAGGACAAGGACACCGCGATCCTGAACGCCTGCCCGCGCCGTGTGCGCCCTGTGCTGATGACCGCGCTGACGACCATCCTCGGCCTGGTGCCGATGGTGTTCTCGGGCGGCGAAGGATCGGAAATGATGCGGCCGATGGGCATCGTCATGATGACCGGCATGGTCATTTCCACCATCGCTACGCTGTTCATTACACCGGTGTATTACTCCATCACGGACAGCATTGTCGAAGCTGTCAAAAAACGGTTTAAGCGGACGAAAAAGGAGAGCCGCTGGCGTAAAAAACTGAAAAAGAAAGAGGAGTGACCGATCCGGCGGACAACTGCTTGTTGCAATTTCCGGCCGGATACGGTATGATTAAGGCGGCGCCGCAGGTTGCGGCGCCGCCTGATCTATACATGAATGGGAAATGGGAGGAAGGGCGGAAATATGAAACAGGCGATTGCTTATGCCGCGCTCTGCGCCCTGCTTTTATCCGGCTGCGCGCAGCAGACCAGTGTGGTGGAACCGGCGGCCGGGCAGACGGGGGCCGCCAATCCGCAGGTACAGGCGCTCGAACAGGCGGAGCAGGCAGGCCTGCTGGAGCCTGCGGCAGGCGATATGCTGAGCGAGGAAGAGGCGCTCAAACGGGTGTCGGACACGATTGATACCACCTCATATCGGGTTGAGCAGACCGGGGAGACGCTGTCTGTCGGGGGCGAGGAAGGGCAGGCGCACGAGTATCTGGTGTTTGCGGTCAGCCGGGACACCGGCGAAGCGGTGGGCCGGATCGCCATTGACCGCACGACCGGCGAAAAATACAATTACCTGGGGGACGGGGTGCTCGAGGATTACACGACCTTCCCGCTGTACGATGCACAGGCGGAAGAACGGCTGGGATGGCCGGGTGTCTATGTCAGTGCAGCGAATTTCTCGCTGACCATCTCGCAGGAGGAGGACGGCGCGTTCCTTTACGCTTTTTCGGACGGCACCGAAGGCACGGCTGCGGTGACGGGCGACACGGCCAAGTCCGCGGACGGGGAGATCAACTTCCTGCTGGCGGATCACATCATCACGGTCGCGGGCGGAGGCCTGACCGGCAACTATACCGCGCAGGAATAATGGGAAAAGCCCGCGGCTCTGCCGCGCATGGAAAAACAGGCCGCATTCGCGGCCTGTTTTTGTTTTTCGGCGCAGCGGGTTTGATGAGAAACGAGCCTCCGGGCGCCATTATTCGATTTCGCTCTCGCCCAGCAGTTCGAGTACGTCTACCGGCGTGCCTGCGCGGGCGGTTTCCACGTGCAGGTGCGTGCCGAGCGCGGCCTCCGCGTCGATGGTCTCCGCGACGGCGCCAAGCGCCTCGCCCGCCGTCACGGCCTGTCCTGCGGTCACGCGCACGTCAGTCAGGCCGCGGTAGGTGGAGGTGAGGTCGGCGTCATGCGACAGGGTGACGCAGGTGCCGTACAGGCCGTCCTCGAATACCTCCTGTACCGTGCCGTCGGTCAGGGCAAGCACGGTCTCGCCCGGTTCGGCGGCGAAGTCCGTGCCGGTGTGCACGCGCCAGTCGCCGAAGGTCGGCTGGAACAGCAGCTCATCGCCCGAGAACGGCGTGATGACCGCGCCCGAGGCCGGACGCACATAAATGGGCGCAGATACCGTGGTGACAGGTGCGGGTGCGCTGGTTTCTTCGGTTTCCGCCGGCGCCTCATCCTGAGACTCATCCGGCGCCTCGGGCTGCTCCGCCTCCGGTGCGGCGGCATCCTCGGACAGGACCGGGGTGTCCGCAGTCAGGTCGGGCAGTTCCTCGGCCGGCGTGACGATGGGGGCATCCGCCTCGGCCTGTGTCTGCTCCGGCTCGGACGCGCTCGTCCAGAGCACCCACGCGGATACCGCGATAATCAGGCAGCAAATGGTCAGGATGGTGTAGAAACCGCGTGTTGAAAGGGCAGCGGTGTGTTTGGAATTATATTGTTTCATATCCCTTTACCTCCGTTGCCCCAAGTATGCACAGGAAAAACGGAAAATATACAGCATTTTATCGCGCAAAAAACAGAAATCCCCCGCTTCGGTTGAAGCGGGGGTTCCGTTTGCTGTATCGAGAGAGGGGATTGTGTCAAATTCATCAGCCGTAAACACGGGCGACTTCCTCGCGGGCGATCTCAACCCAGCGGGAGGCGTTGCGCGGGTTGTGGCCCAGCGTGTGGTTGTCCTTCATGAGCAGTTCGACCTTGTTGCCGTTCTGCTTGCAGTATTCGAGCACATCGTGCAGACGGCAGCGGATATAGTCCTCGTCCGGCTGCGGGACGGCGATATCGGTCGGGCTGACCTTGTAGCAGTAGATGTAGTCGCCCTTCAGGTATTCGCTCATCTTGCGGCTGTCCGCCCACTGGGATACGGACACGCGGCGCAGGCGCGGGATCGCTTCTTTCACATATTCCCAGCGGCCGTCCATGCCCTCGCAGCAGCCATAGTAGTTCAGGCCGAACTTTTCCGCAAGCTCATGCTGGTAGGGCAGCAGGAACTCCTTGACCATCTCGGGCGAAACCTCGCTGGTCTCCTGCGCTTCGTTGAAGCCCCACATATCCATCAGCTTGACCTGCCCCGGGGTGCCGTGCAGCTCGGAGGTGTAGCCGATGCCGCCCGAACCGATGTACATGCTGCCGGCGTTGTTGGGCAGCAGGCCGTTTTTCTCCAGATAATCGAATTTATGCAGGTAACCGTCCGTGAACAGGCGCATCATCTCATGCACCTTGTCCGGATAGTCGTAAAAGTCGCACATCATGTTTTCCATGCCGCGCAGGTTGGAATAGGACAGCGACAGGTCGGGCGACCACCACCACTTGTGGCGGAATTCGACCTCGAGCAGGCCGTCGAATACGTCCTTGGCGAGCTCGAACGCCTTGTTGGAGGCTTCCCAGTCCACATGGATCTCGGGGGTTTTGATGACCGTGGACAGGTCAAGCTCCTCGAATTCTTCCTCCTCCAGGTCGGCCAGCGGGCTTTTCCAGACATAGGCTTCGCCCTTGGTGGGATCGCCGATGCGCTCTTCCGAGATGCCCCAGCCGGTATCCACCGCATGATAGGGCAGGTAAAGCTTGGCCTCGACCACCTTGTCGTCCTTCATGACCTCGGCCCAGTAGATTTCCTTGCGCAGCCACATCTCCCAGTCGCCGGCCATTTCGCCCTCGCACTTGATGGTTTCGTTCCAGGGGAAAATTTCGTTCCAGCCGTTTTCGCAGTCGATGAAAATGACCGGCTGCTCGGTCTTCAGGTCGTTATGCGCGGTCCACAGCGCAATTTTTTCCTGTTCGTACGGGCGCTCGGCCAGTTCGCGCAGGCGTGCGCCCAGCTCGCGCAGGATGGCGCGGTCATGGTCGGATACCACGCATTGCTCTACGGGCCAGCCGTGTACCATCAGGTTGCCGCCCTGCCCCTGGTCAATCCGGTTTACGCCGACAATTTCGTCCACTTTCATAGCAATTCTCCTTTTCACTCTGGGATATCGCCCTGCGGCAGACAGAGCCGCGGGGAAGGCGTCCGTGCGCAATTTTATAAAATTGCGGCAGCTGTTTCTGCTTTCTATGGGTAAGATATCACATTGCGGCGGGGAATGCAACTGCCGGAAAATGCGCATGGACACCGGTTTGTGCATTTTGGCATGGCACTTACGGCTTGTATTTTGCATAAAAAGTAAAAATAATAAAGATAGAATTTGTGCAATATATCTGTAAATACGCAATTCTCGGAAAAAACTTCAGAAAAGTTATCATGCCCCGCTCCGTCTGCTCCGGCGCAAAATTTTTTGTGTAAAAAAAGATGATAATTTTCCGAAAGTATTTATCATGCAAAGCTATTGTGCTATACTGTTGGAAGTGGTAAAATAATTATTTTTTTCGGAGGGATATCGCCATGCTGTGTCAAAATGAGACCGGGGTGCTGTCCGGTTCGGAGATTTTTTTCAATACGGTCGGCGCGGCCACCAAGCGCCTGCTGTATTATGTCAATTTCTGCGGGCACTATTTCTGTGAACGCGGTTATAAGATCAGGCGCAGCTATGTGGCAAACCTGCTGCTCATGCTGGTGGACCAGGGGGAGATGCGGCTGGAGTACCGCGGCAGGCGCTATACCGCGAACCCCGGGGATATTGTCCTGATGGACTGCACCTTCCCGCAGTATTACGATACGGCGGATTATGTGGAGTTCTACTGGATGCACCTTTCCGGGCTGAACGCCTTTGAGCTGTGCGAGTACCTGACGAATGCGAACGACGGCATCCTGTACCGCACGCCGAACAACGAAAAGGCGGCCGAGCTGTTCCGGCTGATTGTGTCGCAGTATGCAACCAACCAGCCGGTCGGCGACGCTGAGCAGTCCCGCCTGCTGTATAACATCCTGTGCTACCTGATGCCCGATGCGCAGGCGCCGCGGCAGTCCGAGGTGGGTGGGCCGGTGCAGCGGGTGATCCAGTATATCCAGGCGCATCTGAACGAGGACCTGAGCCTCAACCGGCTGGCGGCCGAGGTGTATCTCAGCCCGTCCCACCTGATCCGCCTGTTCCGTGAGGAAACCCGGCATTCCCCGCACGAGTATATCATCCTGATGCGCATGGACCGCGCCAAGTACCTGCTCAAGACCACGTCCATCCCGATCAAGGAGATCGCTTATGAGGTGGGCTACCGGTCGGAATCCAGCTTTTCCGGCGCATTTACCGAACGGATCGGGATTTCGCCTCGCCGGTTCCGGGAACTGCCCCTCGGCTGAGCCGCGCAGATTAGACAAATCAACAGCCCGCCGGCGCTGCCCGGCGGGCTGTTTGCGTTGGGCGCTTACAGGTTGGTCAGTTTGGTGCCCTGATAGTAGTGCGACAGGATTTCCTGATAGCCCGAACCCTGTTCGGCCATATACTTCGCGCCGTACTGCGACAGGCCGACGCCGTGCCCGTAGCCGATGGTGTGGAAGGTGATGCTGTCCGCGGTGGTGGTGATGGTGAAATTGGCCGATTGCAGGCCGAACAGCTCGCGTACCGCCGTGCCTTCGACGGTCACGCCGCCCAGCTGCACGGTTATGATGCCGCCTGCCGCCGACCGCACGGACGCCTTGAACCAGGTGTCCGGCGCGCCCGAGACATCGGCGGAGGGGAAAGCATCCGCGACCGCGGCGCGGAAATCGTCCGCGGATACGGTCACCGCGTCCTCATAGCCGCTGTATGCCGAGCCGCCCGGGCTGACCGCGCTTTGCAGATAGGGGATATCCTCGCCCCAGACGTCTTTTGCCGCTTCGGTGCGCGGGCCGCTGACGCAGTGGAACACAGCGGCGATGGGCGCGCCGTCATACGTCAGGATTTCGCCCTCCGTGTCCTCGACCGCCTGCTGCACGCGGGACAGGTCGCTCCCCGCGGCGGTTTCGACCGCGATGTCGCGGTAAGCCGCACAGTGGCGGTAATCGTCGCACAGGTCCGCGTCCGGATGGACCTCGGGCCGCCCGCGCGACAGCTTGTAGACCGCATAGGTGCGCGCCGCAACCGCCTGCGCGCGGATGGCCTCCTCCGGGAAGTCGTTCGGGATTTCCGCCGCTACCACGCCCGCCACATAGGTTTCGAGCGGCAGCTCGACCGGCGTGCCGTCGATCTCGACCGTGACCGTGGACCAGTCGATGTCCTGCGCCGCATCCTGCCCGTCCGTGGATACGGCCTGCTGTACGGCGGGGGGATCGGACGCGGCGGCATCTGTGCCGCCGGACGGCCAGACCACGGGCAGCAGATACAACGCCAGCACCAGCCCGCAGCCGGTCAGCAACAGTTTACGCATGTCCGCCGCCTCCTTTCTCTGGTAATATATGCCGGTTCATTTATTGACAGAACACCAGATGTAGATTTCTATTGACAAGATTTCCAATATATAGTATTCTATAACCATGAAACGAACAAATGTTCGATATGCGAGGAGGGAGCGCTGTGTATCTGCGTGAAATGGCGCAGGAATACCGTTCCAACATTGCACTGCTCGAACTGCGCATGAAGCAGCTGCAGGTGGCGCAGCGCCGCACGCAGCACAAGGAGGTCAGGTACCGGCTCAGGCAGCGCATCGGCTGCCTGCGGGTGCTGATTAACGAAGGCCGCAAGACGGTGTTTATGCTGGAACATTATTACGATAAGGGAGGACAATACCATGCAAACAAACGGGCAGTTTGAACACAGGGCCGATCATGCGGCATACGAGGCCTATCTGGCCTCGCTCGGTTCGGATGACAGCGCGTTCCGCGCATCGTTCCGGGATGCGTTTTTCCGGGCGCTCCGGGAGGAGCTGACCGGGCGGCAGTATGAGGTGCTGTGGCTCAAGGAGGTCGAAGGGCTTTCCGGTAAGGAAATCGCGTACAAGCTGGGCATCAGCCAGTCCGCGGTGTCGCG
>USSI01000005.1 GCA_900557315.1 uncultured Butyricicoccus sp.
CTCGATAGAGAGTATAGAAGTGCGCCCTTTCGTTCTGAAAGGGATTTTTCGGTTGCTTCTCTCTTCGACAAATGATAATTTACCGCTTTGTTCCATCCTCATTGAAATTGTTTTTTAATGCCTTTTCCGTCGGGAAAACAGAGCCTATTAAAAAAACCAGTTGTATTACAATGATAATAATGCTTAATATTCCCATTGTATCATCACTTGCTCCATAAAAAGGAATATGTATAAGCATTGTAGGTCCCAACAGACCAATACCGACTTTCCACCAAAGTTTTCCTGCATGGTCATGTGCAAATCTCCAGGTATCCATATTTATCATTGACATCTTAGTTCGGTATCCCACAACTCCATTGATCTTCTTTGGACAATGTTTCCACATCATTCTGCCCACAATTATCATAATCGTTGGGATAAAACAATCACATATCAAAATGAACCACCAAAACCACATACTGTTTCCTCCTCAAATCTCGATATCGAGCGGCTTATCGATATCCTCCGATACATATTTCCCGTTCTTCCTCCGCTGTCTCACGCATTCGGTGAGAAGGTACTCTATCTGCCCGTTGACCGAACGGAATTCATCTTCCGCCCAGCGCGCCAGTTCCTCATACAGCGAGGCGGACAGCCGCAGCGGCACCTGCTTTTTCGCTTTTTCCTTGTCCGCCACGGCTTCCCCTCCCTGTTTGTGTATTCCTGCTTTTATTTTAATAGATCGAGCCGCTGTTGACAATAGGCTGCGCGTCCTTGTTCCCGCAAAGCACCACCATCAGGTTGGATACCATCTGCGCCTTGCGCTCGTCATCCAGATCGACGACCTGCTTGCGGCTCAGCTCGTCGAGCGCCAGCTCGACCATGCCGACCGCGCCGTCGACGATCATCTTGCGCGCGTCCACAACCGCGCTCGCCTGCTGGCGCTGCAGCATGGCTGCCGCGATCTCGGGCGCATAGGCCAGCGTGGTGATGCGCGCTTCCTCGATCTTGAGGCCCGCGCAGTCCACGCGCTTCTGGATTTCCTCAGCAAGCACCGCCGCGATCTCCTGTGACGAGCCGCGCAGGCTTTTTTCGTCGCCGCCGTCGGATACGTCGTACGGATACAGGCGCACGGTGTTGCGCAGCGCCGCGTCCGACTGGATGGATAGGAATTCCTGATAATTGTCCACCGCGAACACCGCCTTGGCGGTGTCCTCGATGTGCCAGATGACCGCGATGCCGATGATGATCGGGTTGCCGAGCTGGTCGTTGATCTTCTGTTTGTCGTTGTTGAGCGTCATGGTCTTGAGCGACAGGCGTTTGCCATGCGACTGTCCGGACGTGATGCGGCCGGAGGACAGTTTGCCCGCCTTGAGCGCTTCGTTCGCATCCTCCGCCGCCTTGGCGATCGCGGATTCGGCCGCGGGGTTGACCGCCGTGCAGAACGGATTGACAAAGAAGATGCCCTCGCCCTTGAGCGTACCCACATACTTGCCGAACAGCGTCAGCACGAGCGCCTCGTTCGGGCGCAGCACCTTGATGCCCGCGAACAGCAGCCAGCACGGCAGGCACCAGTAGAGGATGCACACCGCAAGCAACGCAATCATACCCGCGCTGCTGCCATGCGCGGCAAGCTGCATGGCGCTGTATACGATGGCTGCTACCGTTGCAAACATCAGCACAATGTTGATGAGCAGCACCGCCAGCCCATTGGGCGCGTGCAGCGCTTTCTCCTGATAATCCACTTGCTTTCCGTTCATATGAGATCCCTCACAATCATATCAATTTGATATCATCATAATACACCTGCCCCCGCACCTTGTCAACAGATATTTCCCTGCCTTGGAAAAAGAAAAGGCGCCCCCAAAGGGGCGCCAGCCGGCAGCTCAGCCGAAATCCGCAAGGGACAGCGCGGCCGGGTAGCTTTTATCAATCAGCAGAGCATTGCAGCCGTGCCGCCGGCACTGCGCCAGCGCGTCTGCGTTTTCCGCCAGCAGTTCTTCTTCCGTGATGCAGTCGTCCTGCCTGCGTTCTGCCGTATTGGCAAAACGGCGGATATCTGTCATGTGGGTTTTGATATAAGCTTCGCTGAAAATCAGGCAGCAGTAGCGGATATGCGCAGGCATTCCCCGGAAAAGCTGTCCTTCCAGCCAAACGGGATATAGCAGCCCTCGACCAGCAAATCCTGCCCGTTTTCCACCGCGGTTTTGACCATTTCGCGCACGACCGGCCAGAGGTACGCGGTCAGTTCCGCGTCCTGCTCCGGGGTGAGGCTGGTCTGCCCGCTGCGGATCAGCCCCATTTTCAGATGGTCGATGCTCAGTGAGAGCATGGGATGCCGCCGCAGCAGTTCGAGCGCGAAATGCGTCTTGCCGGTGTGCGTGCCGCCCGCCAGCAGGTAAATCACCGCGCCCCCTCCTCCCGGAATACGTCGGGCAGGAACAGGTTGTGCCGCGGAATCCTGTCCCATGCGAAGTCTGCAACCAGCTCGCGCGCGGCAACCGGCTCGGGCCGGTCGGCCAGCCCCGCGGCGCAGGCCAGCGCGCCGATCACCTGCTCCGGGGTGAACCGCTGCCGGAGCAGGCCGAGGTCAAGGTCCTCGTCCCGCTTGGACAGGCGGCGGCCGTCATGGTCGCACAGCAGCGGGATATGCACGAACGCCGGCGGCGTAAAGCCGAACAGCCGGTGCAGCCAGATCTGCCGCGGCGTGCTGGAGATCAGGTCCGCGCCGCGCACCACCTCGGTCACGCCGGACAGCGCATCGTCCACCACAACCGCCAGCTGATAGGCGAACACCCCATCCGACCGGCGGATGATGAAATCCCCGCACTCGTGCACAAGGTTTTCGCTGTACGCGCCAAACACGCCGTCCGTGAAGCGGACTTCCTCGTCCGGCACACGCACACGCGTCGCCGGGGCACGCGTTTTTCGTTTTTCCGCCACTTGTGCGGGCGTCAAATCACGGCAGGTGCCCGCATAGACCACGCGTCCGTCCGACAGGTGCGGCGCGGAAGCCGCGTGCAGCGCCGCGCGCGAGCAGAAGCAGGGATACAGCAGCCCCTTTTCGCGCAGGATAGCCTCATATTGTTCGTAAATCGCGGTGCGCTCGGACTGATACAGGATTTCCCCGTCCCAGTCCAGCCCCAGCCAGCGCAGGTCGTCGATAATCAGTTCCGCATAGCTGCGCGGGCAGCGCATGGTGTCCAAATCCTCAATCCGCAGCAGGTACTGCCCGCCCTGCCGCCGCGCCGACAGCCACGCCAGCAGCGCGCACAGCACGTTGCCCAGGTGCATCCGCCCGCTCGGGCTGGGCGCGAAGCGTCCGATGGTCTGCATGGTTCCCTCCCCTTTCCGTCCCCTTATCTTACCATAACAGGACAGGGCTATGCAACAACCCCTTTTTCCGGTATAATACTACCATAAAATGTGAGGTGAACGAGATGAGAAAACCGATCACAGCCCTGCTGCTTGCCCTGCTCTGTCTGGGCAGTACAACAGCCTGCGGGCAAGAGGATACCATCCCGCCAGAAGATGCCGCCGGCACCCCGGTCAGCGGCGACGCCGCGTCGCCGGATACCGCGCCCCCCGAGCCCGACCCGGCCGAACTGTACGTCAACAACCTGCCTATCGAGGCGCAGGTCGCGCAGATGTTCTTTGCCCGCTGCCCGGAGGTGGACGCCGCCGCGCTCGCCGGGGAATACGACATCGGCGGCTACATCCTGTTCGGCCGCGACTTTGAGGGGCAGACCAGGGAAAGCGTCACCGAGACGATCCAGTCCTATCAGGATGCGGCGGCGACGCCCATGCTGATCGGCGTGGACGAGGAGGGCGGTACGGTTGTGCGCATCAGCTCCAATCCGAACTTTCGTGCGTCCAAATTCCGCTCCCCGCAGTCGCTGTACAACGAAGGCGGTTTTGACCTCATCACCAGCGACACGAAAGAGAAGGATGCACTGCTCGCGTCCATCGGCGTAAATGTCAACTTCGCGCCCGTGTGCGACGTATCCACCAACCCGAATGATTTCATGAACGCCCGCTCCTTCGGCAAAGACGCATCCCAGACCAGCGAATTTGTCCGCACGGTCGTCGGGCAGATGCTGGCGGACAACACCGGCATGGTGCTCAAGCATTTCCCGGGCTACGGCAATAACATCGACACGCACACCGGCATCGCGACCGACGAGCGTCCGATCGAGACCTTCCGTGAAAGCGATTTCCTGCCGTTCCAAGCGGGTATCGACGCAGGCGCGCAGTCCATCCTGGTCAGCCACAACATCGTCACCTGCATGGACAGCGAACTGCCCGCGTCGCTCTCCCCCGCGGTGCACGATATCCTGCGGGATGAGCTCGGTTTTGAGGGCGTCATCATGACCGACGACCTGATTATGGAGGCCATCACGGATTACACCGGCGGCGAAAACGCGGCCGTGCTCGCCGTGCAGGCGGGCAACGACATGCTGGTCTCCTCGGACTTTGTCACGCAGTACAACGCAGTGCTTGCCGCCGTGCAGGACGGCACGATCAGCGAAGACCGCATCCGCGCGTCCGCCATCCGCGTCATCCGCTGGAAGATGGAGCTTGGGCTGCTGGACGCGGCCAAGTGACCTGATAAAAATCTCCCTCCGGGGAGATTTTTTTGTAACCCTTGCAACCAAACCGCAGTTCATCCCGTATCTATGGGTGTACGGGGCAGCGCGCGGCGCCGTACGGATAGAGAGAAAGGGGGCGGATACGGCATGAACGATGCAAAACTGATCGGTGCGCTGCGGCGCGGGCAGCGCGGCGCACTCGACAAAGTGATCGCGAAATACAGCGGCTATGCCGCGTCCGTTGCCCGCAGTGTATTGGGGAACGCGGCCACGCGGGAGGATCTGGAGGAGATTGTCTCCGATGTCTTTGTCTCCCTGTGGCGCGCGGCGGCGCGGCTGGACGAAACCCGCCCGCTCAAAGGGTATCTTGCGGCGATTACCCGCCACGCAGCGATCGACCGTCTGCGCCGCCAGCGCCCGGAAGACCCGCTGCCCGAGGACGATGTCCTGACAGCGGATGAAGCGCAGGGGCCGGAAGCCGAAGCGCTCCAACGTGAACAGGCCGAAACGCTCCGCCGCCTACTGCTGGAGATGGCAGCGGATGACCGTGAGATTTTTGTGCGGTTCTATTACTACCGCCAGCCCGTACGCGAGATCGCGGAAACGACCGGCATGAACGAATCCACAGTCAAAGCGCGCCTGTCCCGCGGACGGAAAAAGCTGCGCGAACGTCTGGCAAAGGAGGTGGACGGTTATGCGCATCTCTGATCTGTTTGACGGGCTGGACGAGCAGGAGCGGAATGAGCTGCTTGACCTGCCGGAACGGGAAACGCCTGCCATCTCCGTCCGCGACGTCCGCCGCCGCGTCAACCAAACGCTTGACGAGGACCCCGCAGAAAGGAGACGTCATATGAAACAGGTATTCAAAAAAGGTGTCTGCGCGGCGCTGATCGCCGCCAGCCTGATTACCGGCGCGTTCGCCGCGTCGCAGATGGATTTCTGGCACGAATGGTTTGCAAATGGGACGGGTGATCTGGACATCAACACGGAAAAGCAGTCCATTGACAACGGGGATGTGCAGCTGACGCTCGAGGAGACGCTCTCGGATGAAACTGTTGTTTATATTGTGTATTCCCTGGTTGGCCTGACCGAAGAAGGACAGCGGCTGATTAACGACGACAGCTATGTGTCCGGGATCGACTGCGCCATCTCTGTATGGGACACAGAAACTGAAACCGCTGTTGGTCAGCAATGGGGTGCAGCAGAAAATTTTGACACACCGGAAAAGCGGTATTTCCACATGACGCTGTTCCCGGAGAACCATTCCCTTGCATTGCGGCTGCGCGGCTCGCAGGATACCATCGCCATTCCTGCAACCAACAATGTGGCTGTCGCAGAAGTCACACTGCCGGATATCAGCTTTGTCAACTATGCCGGCGAAACCGATATCCTGCACAGCGTGCGTCTGACCAGCCTTGGCTATTATCTGGACTACACGCTTGCATCCGAACGCAAGTCTTTCTGGGCTGCATTCGAGTATCAATTTTATATGGCCATGAAGGATGGCAGCATCCGTTCGTGGGCACAGCAAGGTGCAACATTGTCGAGCGGAGACGAACAGGGGCATACCGGCCTTTGGGATAATGTGCTCGATGTCGATCAGGCAGAGGGCATCATCATCGACGGCATCGAATATTTCTTCGATGGCCGCGCTCCGGTCGAGCGAACGGTTCCGGCGGAATATCAGCTGATGGAATCGCCGACCTGGCGGGATGACGCCATCCCCTTCCTCGGCGCACCGCTGCGGCCGGTGATCGCGCAGCTGGGCGGCACCGTGACATGGGACAATGCGACCCAGAGCGCCACTGCGACATTCCGCGGGATAAGCTGCATCTGCAAAGATGGGGATTACTCCGTATACCGGGACGGCCGCATCGTCTACACTGCCGATCATCCGCTGGTCAAAATCATAGGCAATACCATGTACGTCGATTCCTCTGTGCTGGAAGATGGACTGGATATCGCGGTTTTCGATTACTATGACCGTGCAGATGCTGCATCCGGGCAAAATCAAACCATCTGGTGTATTGCCACCTGATTTGCCGGTGGTTCCCCCTCTTGATTTTTCTCATCAGGAGAATTGTCAACCCCCACTGAATTGTGGTATAATATCATAAACAAAAAGCCATTTTTTAGGGGGAATTTTTTTGACCGCTGTATATGCCATCCCGGTATCCGCCATCAATCCGGATGACGGCGCTTCCCGCGCCCGACTATCGCGCGGCCGGCTCGAGCAGATCGACCGCCGCCGCGGCAATGCACGCGCGCAGGGCTTTGCGGCCTCCCTGCTGCTCGAATATGCGGTCTCGCAGCACTTTCCCTGGATTGTTCATCCGCTTGCCATCTCGATTGCGGAAGGCGGCAAGCCTTATCTGGTGAATGAGCCGGGCGTGCATTTCAGCCTGTCCCATTCGGCAAACTGGGCGGTATGCGCCATCAGCGACCACCCGGTCGGCGTGGATATCGAGCGGTGCGAGCCGGGCCGGCGCGACATCGCCTCCCGCTTTTTCCACAAGGAAGAGGTGCGGTACCTGAACACCCTGCTCCCTTCCGCGCGGGACGATGCGTTCTACAAGCTGTGGACGCTCAAGGAAAGCTTTGTCAAATCTACCGGACGGGGGCTGGACCTGCCGCTGCGCAGCTTCTGGATCGACATCCGCCGGATGCCGCCGCGGCTGGACTGCGACGAGGTCAGCGGCGCTTACTCCCTGTTCCTGCCTGCGTTTACGGCGGACCAGGATTACCGCCTTGCGGTGTGCGTCGCGCAGGCGGACGCCCAACCACCCGTGCTGCATATCATGGAATAATCCGCAAACCCAAAAGGACGATGCGCTGCATCGTCCTTCTTTTTTATCCTGCGGCACATCAGCCCGGATATGCCCGCTCCAGTTCGTCCAGCGTCGCCATGACCGCACCCTTATGCTGCACGGTCAGCGAAGCATACCGCGCGGAAAACGCTAAGTAATCTGCAAGCTGTTTGCTGTCCAGCGCAGCAAGCCCCTCCCGCGTCACACCGTCGCGGGTGAGCTGGTACAGGAACGAGCCGATAAACGAATCCCCTGCGCCGGTCGTGTCGGTCACAGGCACACGGAGCGTTTCGGCAAACGCCTCGGCGTGCGGCGTATAGGCCGCCGAACCGTCCGCGCCGCGTGTTACAAGCAGCAGGCGGCAGCCCATGGCAAACAGCTTTTCCGCCGCCTCGCGCTCGTCTGTACAGCCGGTGACAAACTCGACCTCGTCATCCGACAGTTTGACCAGATCGGCATAGGGCAGGAACGCCCGGATTGCCTTTTGGCATTCCTCCGGGCTGCTCCACAGCGGCAGACGGACGTTGGGGTCAAACGAGAGGATCGCGCCCGCGCGCCCCGCCAGCTCAATCGCCTTGCGGTGCGCCAGCCGCACCGGCCAGTCCACCAGATCAACCGAGCAGAAGTGCAGCGCCGCACAGTCGTCAAACATATCAGCCGTGATCTGGTCCTGATCCAGGAACAGGTCGGCTGAGGGGTTGCGGAAAAAGGAAAACTCACGGTTGCCCGTCGCGTCAAGCGAGACGAACGCAAGGCCGGTGTTCGCCCGGCCCGTGCGGAACACATAGGAGGTGTCCACCCCGTTCGACTGCAGCACCTTGAGGATATGCGTGCCGAACGCATCCTCCCCCACCTGCGAGATCATTGCCGCCTTGCCGCCCAGCCGCGCCACCGCCGCCGCGACATTGGCGGGCGCGCCGCCTGCCACGCGTTCGAAATGCGTCACCTCATCGAGCGTGCAGCCTTTTTGCTGGGGCACAAAATCAATCAGCAGTTCCCCGATTGCAACCACTTTTTTCATGCGTTTTCCTCCAAAATATACCGGTAGATTGCCTGCGCCACGCCATCGTCGGCATTGCTGCCTGTGCATACATCTGCCGCCTGACGGATGTAGGGCGCGGCGTTCGCCATCGCAACGCCCAGCCCCGCCATGCGAAGCATAGACAGGTCGTTGTCGCTGTCGCCGATCGCCATGACCGCATCCATGCCAAAGCCCAGATGCGCCGCAAGCCGTTCCAGCCCGCGCCCCTTGTGCACACCCCTGCGGTT
The DNA here is from genome assembly GCA_900557315.1 of uncultured Butyricicoccus sp. GTDB lineage: Bacteria > Bacillota > Clostridia > Oscillospirales > Butyricicoccaceae > Agathobaculum. The sequence continues at coordinate 8,645 of USSI01000005.1, forward strand.
GATCTCGACGTTCTTGAGCGCGCCGCCGTACATGATCGAGGGCGCAAGCTCAAACATCCCGGTCTGCTCCAATACCCGCATCATCCGGTCAACCTGCGCGGGATCGAGGTCATGCAAAATCGCTTTGAAGATGCGGCCGTCCTCTTTTTCCAGCAAAGCGCGCCATTTTTCCTCACTGTCAACGAAGAAATACCCCTCGCTTGTCTCATCCAGCGCGGTGCGGCCGCGCCTCCGGATCTCCTGCAGGAAACGCAGGAACTCCCTGCCGTAATACAGGCTTTCGCCCGTATACAGGCAGGGATCGGTATCAAACTGCGCACAAACCGCGAGCACCGTCTCACACATCCGCCGGTCAAGCCCGTCAAATGCGATCTGTCTGCCGTCCGCCACGCGCTCAACCGCCGCGCCGTTGGCAATCACCGCCCAGTCCGCCGGGGCTTCCAGCTGGCTGTCGAACACGCGGGCTTCCTTCAGATTCCGGCCGGTGCACAGCACAATCTGCACCCCCGCCTGCTGCGCCAGCCGCACCGCGCGGGCATTGGCTTTTGTCACACGGCTGGACGGGTCAAGCAGCGTCCCGTCCAGATCGAGTGCAAGCAGTTTATACTTTGGCATGGTTTTCCACCTTTTACTTCCGATGATATTGTACAACCGGGGCCGCGCCGTTTTGCAGGATTTTCCGCCCGATTATGCGGGATTCCGTTTACTGGATTTGCAGCACGCCCATCGCCCATATCTCCGCCTGCGCGCCGGTCATCTGCACGCCGCAGGCCGTCGGGTCGGGATAATACCGCGTGGTCAGCACCTGCTCTCCGCCGTTGACAAAAATCTCAAGCGAGGAAGCATCCGCCAGCACGCGCAGGGATGCGACCGTATCGACGTCGGCATACCGCACGGTGCGCCCCTCGCCGCCCTGCGCAAGCGTGAGCGACAGCTGTTCTTTGTCCCATTCTACCACAGCCGCCCCGCGGATGACAAGCCTGCCTTCGGCCTCCGTGCGGCATTCCATGTCGAACACCTGCGCCTGTTCGGGCCGTATGCGCGCGCCGCGCAGCGCGGCAATCTCGGGTGCGGGGACACGCAGGATGCGTTCTCCCTCGCGCCGCAGCTGACATGGCACGGTCATGCAGTGCTGCCAGCCGTTTTCCACGGTCGGGTTGGTGTAGTCCGCATCCGGCATACCCATCCAGCCGATCAGCAGGCGGCGGCCTGCATCCTGAAAGCTCTGCGGCGCATAAAAGTCAAAGCCGCAGTCCAGCTCGCGGAATTCTCCCAGCGTGTAATCCCCGCGGAAATCGCCGTACAGCGGGAAATACCCGCACGAATACACGTTCTGATACTTATTGCCCTGCCGGGTCACGCCCTGCGGGGAGCAAACGAGGAACCACTGCCCGTCCAGCTCGAACAGGTCGGGACATTCCCACATATAGCCGAACTTCTCAGGCGTTGTCAGGGTATTGCTATGCGTCCAGTTCCGCTTGTCCGCGGACTCGTACACCAGAAGCTCGCCCCGGTCGTCTTTGGTGCGCGCGCCGAGCACCATATAATACCTGCCGTCCTGCGCCCACACTTTCGGGTCGCGCACATGGCAGGTGACGTCCGCCGGGTAGTCCCTGTTCTCCAGCAGCAGCTCATTGGTTTCGGCCGTCATCCCGTCGCAGGAAACGGCAAGCGCGGTGTTGTGGCCGCGCCCCGCTGTGATATAGTCGTAATCGCCCGCATGCTTGACGTTGCCCGTGTAATAAAGGTACATCGTGCCGTCCTCGACCAGCGCCGAGCCGGAATACACGCCGTGGATGTCCCACGGCTGGTCCGGGTACAGCATGGACGGCAGCTGCTCCCAGTGCAGCAGGTCGCGGCTGCGGTAATGCCCCCAATGCTTGACCCCGCCCGTGGGATCGAACGGGCCATACTGATAAAACACATGATACCATTCCCCGCAGCGGCACAGGCCGTTGGGGTCGTTCATCCAGCCGACCGGCGGCATCAGATGGAACCGCTGGCGGTACGGGTCGGCCGCCGCGCGCGGGCCGTCCTCCCGCTCGATGCGGGCCACCAGCCGCGCCAGGTCGCGCTGTAATGCGTTGCTCATGATCGTTCCTCCTGTAATTACCGCTTCAGCGTCATCAGCATATCTTTGCAAGCGGTTACTGCACCGTTTTTGCGCTCCACCTCGGCATAATCGTCCGAATTGGTCACAATAACCGGGGTGATGGTCCGGTAGCCTTCCTTTTCAATGGCCGCGATATCAAACTCGAGCAGCAGGTCGCCCGCCTTGACGCGCTGGCCATCCTCCACATGGCCGGTGTAGTGCTTGCCGTCAAGGTTTACCGTGTCAATGCCGACGTGAATGAGCAGTTCTGCGCCGTTGTCGCAGGTCAGGCCGACCGCGTGCCCCATGACCGCGGAAACCGTCGCGTCACAGGGCGCGAACACCTTGCCTTCGCTGGGCTTTACCGCGATACCCTTGCCGAGCGCCTCGGCAGCGAACGCCGGGTCGCCGGTTTCGCTCAGCGGGACTGCCTCGCCGGTCAGCGGGGAGACGATCGATACCCCACCCGTCTGCGGGGCCGGGACTGCCGCCGGGGCGGGCTGGGCCGCGGGCTGCTCCGGAGCGGGAACCGCTTCCGGCTGTTCCTCCTCCTGCGGCAGGCCGAAGAACCACGAAATCACAAACGCCACGCCGGTCGCGATTGCGATGGTGATGACATACTGAACCGGATGATGCAGGTGCAGCAGGATGCCAAAGATGCCGGTCACGCCCGTACCGGTTGCGCCCAGCCCGACAATCGAGGCATACAGCGCGCCGCACGCGCCGCCGATCGAACCGGCGATGAACGGGCGGAAGAAACGCAGGTTGACGCCGAAGATCGCGGGTTCGGTAATGCCCATAAACGCGGAGAGCGAAGCGGGCAGCGCCATGGATTTGAGCTTTTTGTTCTTTGTCTTGAGCGCGACCGCGAGCGCCGCACCGCCCTGTGCCACGTTCGCCGCCGAGGCCAGCGGCAGCCAGAAGGTCATGCCGTAGGCGCTGATCTGGCCGAGGTCGATGATGGTATACATATGATGGATGCCCGAGACGACCGTCGTCGCGTACAGGCCGCCCATGATGAACGAACCGATGCCGAACGGGATGGCAATCAGCCACTGCACGCCGTCAATCACATAATTCTCGACCGTGGTGAACACCGGGCCAATCGCCGCAAGGGTCAGGTAGCCGGTGACGAACACGCTTACCAGCGGGGTGACGAACAGGTCAAACATGGGCGGCACGATCTTGTGCAGGCGCTTTTCCAGCCAGCACATCACCCATACCGCGATGATAACCGGGATGACGTGGCCCTGATAGCCGACCAGCGGCACTTCATACAGGCCGAAGAACACTTCCTGATAGGTATGCACGCCCTCGGTTGCAACCGTCCATGCGTTCTGCAGATCGGGATGCAGCATAATCATGCCGATAACCGCGCCGAGGAAGGGGTTCCCGCCGAACACCTTGGCCGCGGAGAACGCGATCAGGATCGGCAGGAAGGTATACGCAACATTGGAGAACAGCTGCGCGAATACGTAGATCGAACTTGTGGTATCCAGCTGGATAAAGCCGTTACCCACCATGAAGTTCAAAGACTCCATGATGCCCATCAGGAAGCCGGACGCCACAATCGCCGGGATGATCGGCACGAAGATGTCGCCCAGCGTCTTGATCGCGCGCTGGAACCAGTTGCCCTTTGCCGCGCCCTGCGCCTTGGCCTCGTCCTTGCTGACCGCCGCCGCGCCCGAGAGCGCAATAAACTCGTCATAAACCTTGTTGACCGTGCCCGTGCCGAAGATAATCTGCAGCTGTCCCTGCGCTTCAAACACGCCCTGCACGCCGGCCGCGTTTTCCAGTTCCTTTTTGTTCACCTTTCCGTTGTCCGCAATGACAAGGCGCAGGCGGGTTGCGCAGTGCGCCGCAGACACAACATTCTCTTTGCCTCCGATGTTCCGGAGCACCTCGGAGGCTGCCTTCCTGTAGTCCACCTTTGTTCCACCCTTTCACACATTTTATGAAACCGATTTCATTTTTCTTGTCTGTATTATACCGCCGCAGCGCACACTCTGTAAACCCGCAATACTACCCAAACCTTTTCAGCTCTTTTTGCGCACTTTCTCTAATTATCCCGCAGGAATCCTGCAATATACACAAAAAAGCCGCCTGCGTTTTGACAACACAGGCGGCCTGCCGCTTGTTTTCTCAGATGGACTCTCCTGGGTACACCTCAAAGCCTAACATCAGCTGTTTTTTGCGGTCCACACCCTGTTCAATGATCTCGAGCAGGTCGCGCGCCGCCTCTTCCCCGCTGGTTTGGTAATAATAATGCGCAGTCGCCAGCTTCGGACGCACCAATTCGCTCAGACGCGAGTGACCGATGCCCGCAAGCGCAATATCCGCCGGTATCCGCCTGCCGTGCTCCTCAATCCGTTTCTTCACGCCAATCGCTATGGAATCGGTTGCACAAAAAACGCCCTCGATATCCGGTACGCGGGACAGCAGCCGCTCTGCTGCGGCATAGCCGCCGTCGATGGAGAAGTCGCTCTGTTCCAGCCAGGCTGCATCCGGCTCCTGCCCGGCTTCGCGCATCGCATCCTGCCAGCCCGCACGGCGCGCCGCACCCGCCGCCCTGTCGCGCGGGGTCACGCCGATGTAGCCGATGCGCCGGCGGCCGCTTTGCAGCAGCAGCCCGGTCACCGCACGCGCCGCCCCCCGGTCATCGTGGTAGACGCAGGTCATGCCCTCCATGCGCTGGCCGACCAGCACAACCGGGCAGCCCAGCGCCCCAAGCGCCTGCCTGTGCGCGCCGGACAGGATGGTCGCAACCAGAATCACGCCGTCCACATTGCCGCTGCGGAACACCTCAAGGTATTCCAGCTCTTTCTCCACGCGGTTGTCCGTATTGGCCAGCAGCAGGCGGTACCCTTGTTCCTCAAGCACGCGGGAGATGCCCGCCACCACCCGGCTGATGGACTCCGAGTCGATGCGCGGCACGATCACGCCCACCATCCGGCTTTTGCCGGTGCGCAGTGTCTGCGCCTGCTGCGAGGGGACGTAGCCGGTCTCCTCAATGACACGCCGGATCGCCTCCCGCTTTTCCGAGCTGACATAGCCGTTATTCAGATAGCGTGACACCGCGGCTTTGGAAACGCCCGCGCGGGACGCGATCTCCGCAATGGTCATAGGGTTATTTCCTCCTCTTCATGCGTGGTCATTCGCGCAGCAGTGCGCGGCGGGCGCGGTAGTCCGGCATATATTGCCCGACCAGCGCCCAGAACTGCGGCCCGTGGTTTTTATGCACAATATGCGCCAGCTCGTGCACAACAACATAGTCCACCGCCGCCTCCGGGTAGTCCATCAGCCGCCAGGAAAAGCAGATGCGGTTTTTCCCGCTGCACGAGCCGAACCGCGTACGGGCAGAAGTAATGGTCATTCCAGTGGGCTGCACGCCCATCATCTGCGCATAGTGCGCCACCTTGGCAGCTCGGTCTTTGCGCGGCGGATGAGCTCCGCCCGGCGCGCGTCATCCGGTTCCGGATGCGCGATGAGCCGCTCGCGCTGGCGCTGCTGCGCCCGGGATATCCAGTCCGCATGGGCGGCGACGAACCGCTCGATCTGCGCGCCGGACACGCGCAGGGGCGCGCGCACGATCACCCTGCCCTCGCGCGTCACTTCCACCGACAGCGTTTTGCGCCGCGAGCGCTTCAGTTCATACCTTTCCGCCACGCGCCTGCTCCCGGCTTTCCAGCATGCGGTTGTAGAAGAACATCAGCACGGACACGCCGCAGATCACGATATAGCCGAGCACGCTCAGCCCGTCCGGAATCTGGCCAAACAGCAGGAAGCCGAAAACCGCAGAAAACAGCACCTGCGTATAATCAAACACCGAAATTTCCTTGGCCGGTGCGTGTGCATAAGCCAGCGTTACGCCGAATTGTCCCAGCGTTGCCGACCCGCCCGCGCAGAGCAGGCAGGCAAGCTGGCCCCAGGTCATGGGATGGAAGTCCAGCAGCATGAACGGCAGGCAGGCCAGCGTGGAAAACGCGGAGAAGAAAAACACGATGCGCGCGCTTTTTTCACCCTTTTGGGACAGGGCACGCACCGCAGTATATGCCGCGCCTGCGCCCACGCCGCCGAGCAGGCCGATTAGCGCGGGAAATGCCGCAGACGAAAATCCCGGCTTGACAATCAGCATGCTGCCGCCGAACGCTGCAAGCACCGCGAGGTATTGCACTGCGTTCGCACGCTCTTTCAGCAGAACGAGCGAGAACAGTATCGCAAAAAACGGCGACATTTTGTTTAGGATATTCGCGTCCGCGAGCAGCAGGTGGTCAATCGCGTAAAAATTGCAGAAAATGCCCAGTGTGCCGCAGGCAGATCGCAGCAGCAGCAGCGGCAGGTTGCCTTTTTCCCACTTAAAGCCGGCCCCGTCGCGCCACAGCATGACCCCTGCCACAACCATGGCGACCACATTGCGGAAAAAGGATTTCTGAATCGACGGCAGATCGCCCGCCAGCCGCACAAACATGCTCATCATCGCAAAGCCAAAGGCAGACAGCAGGATAAACCCGATCGCCTTACTCTTATTGGAAAGCAACGGCTTTCCCCCTCCTTTTGAGATTTTTGATCCGCTACTTATTGTAGCACAACAGACTGCAATATGCAAAAGCCGAATGCACCTTGACCCACGGACAGCGGTATGGTATCTTTTTGGTAGCCATTATCCTTTTTGCAGGATAACGCTGTCAGGACATATGGCCTTTGTATGGAGGGGTTTATGGAACAGGAGATCAAGCTTACCAAACTGGCAAACTGCGCCGGATGCGGGGCAAAGGTCGGTGCGGGCGTACTCGCCCAGCTGCTGGACGGACTTCCGGTACGCGCCGACCCCAACCTGCTCGTCGGCTTTGACAAAAGCGACGACGCGGCGGTCTACCGCGTGTCAGACGAACTTGCGCTCGTGCAGACCGTGGACTTTTTCCCGCCCATCGCGGACGACCCATACCGGTTCGGGCAGATCGCGGCGGCGAACGCCCTGTCCGACGTCTACGCCATGGGCGGCGAGCCTAAAATCGCGCTTAACCTGCTGTGCGTGCCGAAATCCATGCCGGACAGCGCAGTGCAGGCCATCCTGCGCGGCGGATACGACAAGGTATATGAGACAGGCGCGGTGATTGCAGGCGGGCACAGCATTTTAGACGAGGAGCCCAAGTACGGCCTGTGCGTGACCGGCTTTGTGCACCCGGACAAGGTGCTCACCAACGCGGGCGCGCAGCCGGGCGACGTGCTGCTGCTGACCAAGCCGCTCGGCGCGGGCATCCTGACCACCGCCGCCAAGGCGGATTTATGCCCGGAGGATGTGCTTGAGGGCGTTTTTGCGCGCATGGCGGCGCTCAACAAGGCCGCGCGCGACGCTGCTGTCCCCTTCCGTGTGCACGCCTGCACAGATATCACCGGCTTCGGCCTGCTCGGGCATGCGCTCGAGCTGGCGCAGGGCGGCGATGTGCACCTGACCATTGATACAAACGCGGCCGATATCCCGGCTGAGGCGCTCGAGTTCGCGCGCATGGGACTGCTGCCCGAGGGCATGTACCGCAACCGGCGGTACGCCGGGCCGTTTGTCGAGCCGGGCAGTGTCCTGCTCGAGGTGCAGGACGCGCTGTATGACCCGCAGACCTCGGGCGGCCTGCTGTTTGCCGTGCATCCGGAGGACGCGGACGCGCTGTTTGCCGCGCTGCAAAAAACCGTCCCCAGCGCACAGCGCGTGGGAACGGTTGAAAGCTATTCCGGCGGCGCACGCATCAGCCTGCGCTGACGGCTTTGACTGCATGCAAGGCGCGGTCGATGTCGTCCTCGGTATTGAACCAGCCGAGGGACAGGCGCACCGTGCCGCGCGGGAAGGTGCCGAGCGTGCGGTGGGCATTTGGCGCACAGTGCAGCCCGCACCGGGTGAGGATGCTGCATTCCTCCTCGAGCCGGGCAGCAATCTCCGCGTTGTCCTTTCCCGGGAAATCCAGGCTGAACACGCCCACGCGGTTCTCCGTGGTGTCCAGACCTATAAGCGACACGTCCGGCATATCCCGCAGGCCGGCGAGCAGCCGCGCGGACAGCGCGCGGTCGCGCGCGGCGGCCGCCTCGACCGTGATGCCTTCGAGGTATTCGAGCGCGGCTTCCCATCCGTAAATCCCCGGCAGGTTGGGCGTGCCCGGCTCAAAGCGGTCGGGCAGGTAAAGCGGGACGTCCTCGCTGTCCGACACGCTGCCCGTGCCGCCGCTCACGAGCGGCCCGAGCGTTTTCGCAAAGTCCGGCCGGAGCAGCAGCGCGCCGATGCCCTGCGGCCCCATCAGGCCTTTGTGCGCGGGGACGGACAGCGCGCTCAGATGCAGCGCTGCAAAGTCCAGCGGGATATGCCCCGCAGTCTGCGCGGCGTCGAGCGCGAACGGGATACCGCGTGCAGCGCAGATTTCGCCCACCGCCGCCGCGTCCTGCACCGTGCCGGACACATTGGATGCATGGGTGAGCAGCACCAGACAGGTTTCCGGGCGGAACAGGGTTTCCAGCCGGTCAAGGCAAAGCCGCCCCTGCCCATCACAGGGGATGCGGTCGAAGCACACGCCGCGCTTTGCAAGCTGGGTCAGCGGCCGCATGACGGCGTTGTGCTCCATCGCGGAGACCAGCACGTGGTCGCCCGGCTGCAGCGCGCCGAGGAGCAGCATATTCAGCCCCCAGGTGTTGCCCGGGGTCAAAATCACATGCGACGGGTCGGCAAAGCCGAACAGCGCACAAAGCCGCTGCCGCAGGCGCAGGGTGACAAGTTCGGCCTGCTGCGCCGCCTCATACGAGCCGCGGCCAACCGACGCGCCCACCTTGTCCACGTATTCCCGCATGCGCGCCCCGACTGTGGGCGGCTTGGGGAATGAGGTGGCGGCGTTGTCCAGATATACGGTGTGCATGGCGGTTCCTCCCGGCGCGTCATTTTCTTCAGTGTAACATACTGCCGTCCAAATGTAAAACGGCGGTGTTTGAGATAGATACATCCATAACATATATGGTAAGGGAGAATCATAATGGGTAAAAGTAAATATTTGGTGATCGGCACGGGTGTCGCCGTCGGCCTGGCGGCGCTCATCCTCACCGCAGCGGGCAACCCCGCGAATATGGGCTTCTGTATCGCGTGCTTCCTGCGCGACATTGCGGGCGGCCTGGGGCTGCACAGTGCGGAAAAGGTGCAGTATCTGCGTCCGGAGATCGTCGGGCTGGTGCTCGGCGCGATGCTTGCGGCGCTCGCCGGGCGCGAGTTCCGCGCGCGGGCGGGTTCTGCGCCTGCCCTGCGCTTCGTGCTGGGCATGATCGTGATGGTGGGCGCGCTCGCCTTCCTCGGCTGCCCGCTGCGCATGGTCCTCCGCCTCGGCGGCGGCGACGTGACCGCGATTGCAGGGCTTTTAGGCTTTGCGGCGGGCATCGGTGCGGGCGTCATCTTCCTCAAAAAGGGCTTTTCGCTTGGCCGCGCGTATAAGGTCAAAAAGGCGGACGGCTTCGTGCTGCCCGGCTTTATGGCCGCGGTGCTCGCGCTGCTGATTGCCGCGCCTGCCTTCATCCATTTTTCGCAGTCCGGCCCGGGCGCAAGCCATGCATTCTGGCTGGTCTCCCTCCTGGGCGGCCTGGCCGTCGGCGCGCTGGCGCAGAAAAGCCGCCTGTGCATGGCGGGCGGCCTGCGCGACGTATTCCTGTTCCGCGATTTCCATCTGGTGAGCGGCTTTATTGCTATTTTTGTCACCGTGCTGATCGGCAACCTCATTCTGGGCAATTTTAACGCTGCGCTCGCGGTACAGCCCGTGGCGCACCACGATTATCTGTGGAGCTTCCTCGGCATGGGGCTTGCGGGCTGGGGCTCGGTGCTGCTCGGCGGCTGCCCGCTGCGCCAGCTCATCCTTGCGGGCGAGGGCAGCGGCGACAGCGCCGTGACCGTGCTCGGCATGGTCGTGGGCGCGGCGCTCGCGCACAACTTCGGCATGGCGGGCAACGCAGACGCGATGACCGATGGCGTGCTCACTGCGGGCGGCGTGGCCATGTCCGGCCGCATCGGCATCTGCATCGGGCTGGTGCTGCTGCTCGTGATTTCGATTGCAAACCTGCATAAGGAGGAAAAAGCAAAATGATTGACGCAAGAGGATATTCCTGCCCCATGCCTGTGGTCATGGTGCAGAAAGAGGTAAAGGCAAACGCCCCGCAGACGCTCGAAGTGCTGGTGGACGACCCGTGTGCGGTGGAAAATATCACGCGCTTTGCGAGTAACAACGGCTACGAAGCAACCTCCCGACCGGCCGGAAACGACGAGTTCGCGCTCACGCTGGTAAAAAAAGCATGAACGAGTACATCGCCACCTTCCATACGCATTTAAGCGCCATGCTGACCTTTCAGGCGCTGAAAAGCGCAGGCTGCCGCGCCAAAATGCAGCCTGTACCGCGCGCACTCAGTTCGTCCTGCGGGACCTGCGTGCGGTTTTGGGCTGACACCGACTGCCGCACCCTGCTCGACCGGGACGCGGAAGCGCTGTACACTGCCGAAAGCAACACCTACCGCCTGCTGTGGCAAAGCGAGGAGTAACCCCATGGATCATACGATTATTTCCGCCATCGGCGCGGGCGGCAAGACCACTGCGCTGCGGATACTGGCGCAGGCGCTGTCCGGCCGCCGCGTGCTGCTGACCACCTCGACGCATATCTGCCCGGTCGCGCCGCCGGACAGCCGCGTGCTGTTGACCGACCCGGCCGCAGACGCACTTATGGATGCGCTTGCCACGCCCGGCATTGTCTGTGCGGGCACAGCCGCCCCCGGCTGCAAGCTGGGCGCGCTCGCGCCCGGCCTGTTCCGGCAGGCTGTCCGCGCAGCGGATGTGACCCTGTGCGAGGCGGATGGCGCGCACCGCCTGCCGCTCAAGCTGCACCGGCCGGATGAGCCGGTTGCCCCATTGGACTCCGGCCTGTGCCTGATTGTAGCGGGATTGTCCGCCTGGGGCCGGCCGGTCTGCGAGGCAGTGCACCGGTATGAGCGCAACCCAGAATGGGCACAGGACCCGCAGCGGCGGGTCGGCGCGGCGGAGATTCTGCATTGCGTGCGAGAGGCCGCAGATGCCTGCCGCCTGCCGCGTCAGCGGCTCCGCGTGCTGCTGAACCAGGCGGATTCGCCTTCCCTTCAGGCGCAGGCAGCGCCGCTTGCGCGCATCCTGACCGCCGAGGGGCTGTACTGCCGCGTCGGCAGCCTGCAGAACGAACCGGCAGTGCTCATCAACTGGATGATCGCCGATCAATAGAAAAAAACGGGCTGAAAAGCCCGTTTTTTCTGCCTATAACAGCTGAATATGTTTCTCCCTTGCCAGTTCGAGCAGCGCCTCGACCACGCCGCCGCCAATGGCGCGCGCTTTGTCGGAAACCGTGTCGCAGAACGCCGCTTGCTCCGGGCGCGGGTCGATATCCGCGATTTTCAGTCCCTTTGTGACCGGGTAGCCCTCCCGGATCAGCCCGCGCAGCACGCCGCCGATCGTTGCCGGTACCGGCGTACCGCCGACCCGTGCGATGATCTGCCCTGCTTTGACCAGCGCGCCAATGTCGATGGTGTGCCCGCCTTCGTCCGTGACAAATTCCATCGCGCCGCTGTCCGGCGCATGAATGACCCGCTCGACGGCATATCCCGCGATTACACCCGGCACGCCTGTATTCGGGATTGCCATGCCTTGCCGGATCACGCGTCCCAGATGATGCCCGCGCATGGTCTCAATCACCGCGTCCACGTCCTTCCCTGCGGTAAAGCCCGGCCCGAGGCCGACCGTGATGGGCGCCATGTCCCGGCTTGTGCCCAGATTGCGTTTGGCCAGAATCGCGTCCACAACCGCGGCAGGCTGCAATACCGCGGCGCAGCCCGCGCCTTCATCCACCAGCAGCGGGATTTCCCCCGCCTGCGCGACGGCTTCCGCCTGCGCAGCATCCGCAATGCGGCGCGCCGTTACGCCCTCGACCTGTGCTGTGCCCTGCCAGACCGCTTCGCACAGCGCGGCTTTGCGCCGGATAGCGGATGGATTGGCACACTCGGTCACCACGGCTTTGAACCCGCACCGGTGCAGCCGCACGATCACGCCGGTCGCCAGGTCGCCCGCACCGCGCACCAGCACCCAGGGCTGATTGTTCTGCAATTCCAATGTCTTTCTTCCTCCCTGTTCAGTCCAGAAACCCCGCAAAATACTCGCGCGCCAGCTGGTCGAGCGTTTCATGCGCCTCTTTATCAAACGCGCGGTAGCGGCGGAGCAGTTCGCGCCCTTTTTCGGTCAATGCCGCACCGCCCCCGCCCGCACCGCCGATGCGCCGCTCGAGCAAAGCAAAGCCCAGCTGCTCTTCACAGCCGCTAATCACGTTCCACGCCTTGTTGTAGCTCATTTCCATGCGCGCCGCGCTGCGTCTCAGCGAGCCGAGCTCGTCCACGCCCTCCAAAAGCTGTGCCGCGCCCGGGCCGAACAGCTTGTCCTCCTTCACCAGACGCAGGCTTGCCCGCACCCTGATCTGCCCCGCCACAGGCATCCCCTCCTTTTCGTGCTTTAAAATGATTATACCAGCTTGCCGAGCGCCGCACAACGGATACGGTGCATTTTCGTTTATCATCTATAAATATAACGAAATATCCTGTAATACCCTTGTCATTTGTTTGAATATCATATTTGTTGCGGGAATATGTTCGGATATGCTATAATGGAAACAAAAGGATTGCCCCTGCGGCAGTCCGCAATTTACAGCTGGAGGCTTTATCCATGAAACTGATGCGCGTACAGGATGCAGTCGGGCAGGTGCTCTGCCACGATATCACCCAGATCATCCCCGGGGTGACCAAGGACGCTGTGTTCCGCAAGGGCCACATCATCCGCGAGGAGGACATCCCCGTGCTGCTCAGCGTGGGCAAGGAGCACATCTATATTTGGGAAAACAACGAAAACATGCTGCACGAGAACGATGCGGCGGACATCCTGCGCGCGCTCTGCCAGGGCGCGCACATGCACGCCTCCGCGCCCAAGGAGGGCAAGATTGAGTTGACCGCCGAGGCGGACGGCCTGCTGCTCGTGGACATCGAGCGCCTGCGCGCGGTCAACGCGCTGGGCGAAATGATGATCGCCACGCGCGCCTCCGGCTTCCCGGTCAAAAAGGGCGACAAGCTGTGCGGCACGCGCATCATCCCGCTCGTAATCGAAAAAGAGAAAATGGAGCGTGCAAAGCAGGCCGCGGGCGGCAAACCGCTTTTGCAGCTTCTCCCGTTCCGCGCGCGCTCGTTCGGCGTGGTCACGACCGGGAGCGAGGTCTATAAAGGGCTGATTAAGGATGCGTTTACCCCCGTCCTCGTGGAAAAAATGGCGGAATACGGCTGCGAAATGGCGGCGCATGCGGTCTGCGGCGACGACCACGAGCAGATCACCGCCGCGATCCGCCAGATGGCGGACGAGGGCGTGGAGCTGATTTTGTGCACCGGCGGCATGAGCGTCGATCCGGATGACCGCACCCCGCTCGCCATCCGGAACGCAGGCGCGCGGGTCGTCAGCTACGGCGCGCCCGTCCTGCCCGGCGCGATGTTCCTCGTGTCCTACCTGCCGGACGGGCGGCCGGTCTGCGGCCTGCCCGGGTGCGTGATGTATGCCAAGCGCACGATTTTCGATCTGGTGCTGCCGCGCCTGCTGGCGGACGTACCCGTTACGGCGGACTGGCTCGCCGGGCTGGGGCACGGCGGGCTGTGCCTGAACTGCCCGGACTGCCATTTCCCGAACTGCGGCTTTGGCAAGGGCGTGTAAAAAGGAGTTATTGCAATGGAGTTTACCCACATTGACGCAAACGGCAACGCCGTGATGGTGGACGTGAGCGAAAAGCAGGCCACCCAGCGCACCGCGGTCGCCGCTGGACGCATCACGATGAGCCCGGACTGCTTTGCCGCTGTGCAGAACGGCACGGCGAAAAAGGGCGACGTGCTCGGCGTGGCGCAGGTGGCAGGCATTATGGCCACCAAACACACCGCCGACCTCATCCCGCTGTGCCACCGGCTGAACCTGACCAAAAGCGAGGTCATGTTCACGCTGCACGAGAAGGAGCACAGCATCGAAGCCGTGTGTACCGTGCGCTGCACCGGCCCGACGGGCGTGGAGATGGAGGCACTGACCGCCGTTTCCGTGGCGGCCCTCACCGTTTACGATATGTGCAAGGCGGTGCAGAAGGATATGGAGATCACCAACATCCGCCTGCTGGAAAAATCCGGCGGCAAAAGCGGAGATTACCGCCGCGCTGAATGAACACAACCAAGGATGGGAGAAAGCTTTCCGGCTTTCTCCCATCCTTTATTTTATGGGTCAGCCGGACAGAAAGCCGAGGGACCGTCCGATTGCGACGGTTTTTCCGTCCGGCTTGGGCTATAATCTTCCTGAAAGGGGGGATGGCCGTGACGGTGGTGTATCTGGACAGCGTGGTTTTCTTCAACGCCTTGCTGGACTACCTCCTGTTGTTGGTGTCGGCCCGGCTGGCGGGCATCCCCCTGCGCCGGGGGCGATACGTTCTCTGCGGCCTGCTGGGGGGCTTGTATGCCGGGGCGGTGTTCCTGCCGGGATGGGGCTTTCTGGCGGCGGCTCCGGCAAAGGCTGCGGCGGGGGTGCTGCTGGCGCTGGTGGCCTTCGGCGGGGAGCGGCATTTCCTGCGGCTGACCCTGCTGACCTTTGCCGTGGCCTGCGGCCTGGCGGGAACGGTGCTGGCCTTCGCCCGGGCTCTGGGCGAGTACGGCGCCACCT
>USSI01000006.1 GCA_900557315.1 uncultured Butyricicoccus sp.
CGTCGATGTTATAGCGCTTGATCTCGCCTGTCGTGCAATGCGCTGCCGCCTTTTCGATCTCTCCCATGAGATTGGTCAGTGATGTGCCGCACAGGAAGATCATATAGGACGCATCCTCCGGCGCGATCGAGCAGCCGAGCGCACGGGCGCGCCGCTCAAGCCAGGCAACCAGTTCGCGTTCCTCCTGATGGGAGAACTCCGCGAAACATGCCGTTTTCTCCAGCGTTTTATATAGTTTTGTGCGCTTGTCCGGCTTGCCATCCAGCACGTCATAATAGAACACCAGGCAGACATATTCCGGCAGATCACCCAGTATGCCGGGCAGGACATCCGAAAAGCCGGCGGGAGGCTTAAACAGGTCGAAATCCGAAACAATAATCAGCTTTTTCTCCGACATCGCAGGATAGCTGTCAATCGCTTCGTTCAGCTGTTCGACGGTCAGCCCCTTCCCTTCAAATTCAATGAGATTAAAGTCAGCAAAAGCGGGATCGACCACTTTTTCGCGCAGCTGGCGCAGATAATATTCCTTCAGATAGGTTTCTTCACCGGAAATGATATAGAGCGGCGCAAACTCGCCGTTTTTCAAATCGCGGATCAGCTGCGCCTTTCCGTTTGTTTTACCTTTTTCCGCGGGCATGCGTTTCACTCCTTTGTAAATCGTCGGACAATTTCGCCGGTCAGATACGGGCTTTCAACCGGCAAGCCGTTATATTCTGTTATAATATCCCGCGACCGCGCCTGCAGCAAGATGCGCTCTGCGTTCATTGCATCCAATGCCTGTGCCAGCAATGCTTGATCTTCCAGATTTCGTTCGGACAGGACCACCTCCGGCGCGGACGGTGCATCGTTTTCTTCCAGATATGCCGCGAGCTGCTTTTGCGTCGGACTGTGCAGGACAAGGATTTCATCCGAAATCTGTACGCCAAGCTTTCCATCCGTGATGGGGAAAATCATGACCGGAACAGTACCAGTGTATACCACCTGTTTTTCCGGAATCTCCTGTGCATTTACGCTTCGCACGAGTTCCATCAGCTCCCGGTTGGTTTTAATCTCCTTGCAGCCGGCCGGAATCAGAATCTGCCCGACCTCGGTCTGCTCCAACAAGGCAGGAAGATCGCGCGCGTGGCCACGATCCACCGCAGTCAGGATCAGCACATCAATGCGGCTGTGGTTATTCCAGCGCATCCATTCCCGCACCAGCGCAGCGGCGTCACGATATCCGCCGTCTCCCGCGCAGTCGATCAGGGTCATATTGTTCGCATCGGATACAATAATCGCCTGTCCCGAGCCACATGGCAGATAGGTTACGGTGTATTGCTGCTCATGAAAGTATGCCCCTGCACCGCTCAGCACGATCACCAGAACGCAGATACATGGCAGCACAGCTTTCCACTTCACAAGATTTCCGGCAGTCAGCCAGAGCAGCATAGCCACAGCTGCCAGCGCAAGTGCAGCCAGACCAAAGCTGTCGCCCCAGCTGACCAGCCCCAGCGGGATATCCGCTACCGTATTGGCGACCCACAGGATATAATCCAGCAACGGCTGTAGCATACGGGCAATCATCGGCACCGCCGCGGGCAAAATCACTGCAGAAACGCAGAGCAGAAAGCCGCCGATAAAGCACACCGCCGTTACACCCACCACCAGCAGGTTGCTGACGAGCGACAGGATCGAGACATAACCAAACGAGGACAGCAGGATGGGTGCAGTAAAAATCGTAGCACAGACCGTGCAGGACAACGCGCCTGCCACGGCCGAAACCAGTTTTTTCGCAGGCTTTGGCAGATTGGAAAACGGTTTTATCAGCCTGCCCTGCATCCGGCCGGAAAACAGGATAAGGCCAAGCGTAGCAGCGAAGGAAAGCTGAAGGCTGAGGCTGGCGATTGCATAGGGGTTGACAAGCAGCAGCAGGCCAAGCGCCGCAAACAGCGAGTTCAGGCTGCTGGCTTCCCGCCGGGTGATGAACGCACCGGCCGCTATCAGGTACATAACTGCGGCGCGGATGACGGACGGCGTTGCGCCCGCGATCGGCACAAAAAGCAGGATCAACGGGATGGATACCCAGGTGCCGATACGCCGCCCCAGCAGCATATAGCAGAATGCGACCAGAAAGGCAATGTGCATACCGGAAACCGCGACCATATGGCTCAGGCCGGAGATGCGGAACGCCAGTGTATCGTCCTCCGGAAGAAGACCGGTATCACCGATCAGCAGGCCATTGAGCAGCCCGGCTTCCCGTGCCGGCAGGGCCTCTGATACCGATTGGCTGCAAAACCGCGCAATACGCTGCGGAAGCCAGCGCAATTTGTTCCCGTTTGATTCGATAACGGTAAAAGAAATCGGTTGCCCGCTTTCATTTTCTGTATAGGAAGCTGCAACATAACAACCGTTGGATGCCTGATAGGCTGCCCGGTCAAATCCTTCAGCCGCGGTCGGCAGATAGAAGCCAACGTTTGCCTTGATGCGGTCGCCTGCGTGCAGAGGTTCCTTTGTCACGGGAAAATAACAGAGCATCCGGAATGAACCGGGCAACACGTCGTTATCATCTACCGATAACTCCACGCGCTGGCTGTCGTCATAGACAGCAGCATCCTGTAAAACGGTAGCGGTAATCTCCGCATGACGTCCCGCCAATTCGCGCACAGGTTCCACCACAATCGCATGGAACAGAGAGAAGCCTGCAAAGGAAAGCGAAGCCGCTGCCAGCATGCAAAGCAGTGCAAATAGCCGCTTGTGTGCGGCAAGGGCACCGGCGCAGATCAGAAAGAGAGAAAACAATAAAAGGGAAAGATACAGGTTTGGCACTATATTCAGGCATACCGCGCAGTACAGCGCAGTTGCAGAGGCCGGAATTAAGTAGATCAGCGGTCGTTCCAGCACGATGCATTCCTCCCCTCTATATGCGCAGAGAAAAAGAAGTGGCGTTTCTGCCACTTCTTTTTTATCGTATCAGCCCGGCGGCCAGGTCATATCACGGCCGGAGAGCACGTGGAAGTGCAGATGGAACACGCTCTGCCCTGCCTGCTCACCGATGTTGGAAACCACACGGAAGCTGTCCATCCCCATGTCCTTTGCAATTTTTGCGATTACTTCAAAGCAATGCGCAACAACCGCGCTGTTTGACGCGTCCACTGCAGCAACCGACTGGATATGCTGCTTCGGGATGACCAGAAAATGCGTGGGCGCCTGCGGATCAATGTCATAGAAGGCGTAACACTGCTCATCCTCGTAGACTTTTTTCGAGGGGATATCACCCGCAATGATTTTACAGAACAGACAATCCTGCATATTGACCGCTCCTTTCTTATGTTACCAGTATAGCGGTTTTACAGCAGCGCGTCAACAATATTGTTGACCGACTCGAGCGCTTCCTCAAGCTTTGCCGGATTTTTGCCGCCCGCGGTTGCGCTGTCCGGACGGCCGCCGCCGCCGCCGCCAACAATCTTGGCAACTTCCTTGATAATTTTGCCTGCATGCGCACCCTTCTTCACGGCTTCCGGGCCGCAGACACAGAGCAGGTTGACCTTCTCGCCGTTGACCGAGGACAGCACGGCAACCATGTTGGGCGCCTTTTCCTTGATGCCGTCGCCCATGGTGCGCAGTACATCCGCCGTTGCATCCTCGAGCTTAGTCGCCACCACGTTCACGCCCTTGACGTCGCGGGATACATTGAACAGGTCCACCATCTGCATGGAAGCAATCTTCCCGTTCAGTTTTTCGACCTTCTTAGACATGGTACGCAGATCAGCCATGGTCTGCTCGACCTTTGCCGCCAGCTCGTTCGGAGAGGTCTTGAGCGCGGCCGCAGTCTCATTCAGGATGTGCTGGCGCTCGTTGATGAAGTCCAGTACCGCCTTGCCGGTGATCGCTTCAATACGGCGCACACCAGCCGCTACGGAAGCCTCGCTGACGATCTTGAACATACCGGCCTTAGCGGTGTTGTCCAGATGCGTACCGCCGCACAGTTCCACCGAGTCGCCCGCCTGTACCACGCGCACCACGGCGCCGTACTTTTCGCCGAACAGCGCCATCGCGCCCTTCTTCTTCGCCTCGTCAATCGACATTTCCTCGGTGATAACCGGGCTGCCAGCAAGGATTGCTTCATTGACCAGGTTTTCGACCTGAGCCAGTTCTTCGGATGTCAGCGCGGCAAAGTGCGTAAAGTCAAAACGGATATGGTCGTTTGCCGTATAAGAGCCGGCCTGCTCAACATGGTCGCCCAGCACCTTGCGCAGCGCTTTCTGCAGCAGGTGGGTCGAGGTGTGCGCACGGCAGATCGCCTGGCGGTATTCCGCATCTACCTTTGCTTCAACCTCGTCCTCGACCGAGATCTCGCCCTCGGTGACAACGCCGATGTGCATATACTTGCCGTCCTTGGTCTTCTGCACATCAGATACCGTTACTACACCATTTTTGCCAACCAGAACGCCATGGTCGCCGATCTGGCCGCCCATCTCCGCGTAGAACGGTGTGTGGTCAAGAACAACCGTGATCTTCTCACCCTGGGCTGCTGCGCCGGACGGCTCGCCTTCGTTCACGATTGCCAGCACCTTAGCGCCTTCGCCCAGCGTCTCATAGCCGTCAAAGCGGGTTTTGATGGACTTGTCCAGACCAAGGTCCTCGCTCTGCCAGCCAAGGTCACCCATCTTTTTGCGGTCCTCGCGGGCACGCTCGCGCTGCTCGTTCATCAGGCGGTCAAATTCCTCGCGGTTGGTAGTCATACCCTGCTCCTCAAGGATTTCGAGCGTCAGGTCGATCGGGAAGCCGTAGGTGTCGTACAGCTGGAATGCGTCGGCTGCGGGCAGCTCCTTGCCGTTTGCTGCTGCGATGCGTTCGTTCAGGATGGACAGGCCGCTGTCGATCGTCTTGTTGAAGCTGGCTTCCTCATTCTCGATGACTTTGTGGATATACTTCTGCTTTTCCACCAGCTCCGGGTACGCGCCGCCGGACTCCTGAATAACCGTGGTTGCAACCTCGGACAGGAACAGGCGGTCAATGCCGAGCAGCTTGCCGTGGCGCGCGGCGCGGCGCAGCAGGCGGCGCAGAACGTAGCCGCGGCCCTCGTTGGACGGGATAACGCCGTCGCAGATCATCATAACGGTCGAACGGATATGGTCGGTGATGACGCGGAGCGAAATATCGGTCTTTTCGCTGTCACCGTAATGTTTGCCGGCAATTTCGGAAACCTTATTGGTGATGTTGCGCACCGTATCTACGTCGAACAGCGAGCCCACGCCCTGCACCACGCAGGCCAGACGCTCGAGGCCCATGCCGGTGTCGATGTTCTTCTGCTTCAGTTCGGTATAGTTGCCGTGGCCGTCGTTGTCGAACTGCGAGAACACGTTGTTCCAGACCTCCATATAGCGGTCGCAGTCACAGCCGACCGTACAGCCGGGTTTGCCGCAGCCGTACTCCGGGCCGCGGTCGTAGTAAATCTCCGAGCACGGACCGCACGGACCCGAACCATGCTCCCAGAAGTTATCCTCCTTGCCGAAACGGAAAATACGTTCCGCAGGGATACCGATATCCTTATTCCAGATTTCGAACGCCTCGTCATCATCCACGTAGATGGACGGATACAGGCGGTCCGGGTCAATGCCAACCCACTCCGGGCTGGTCAGGAATTCCCAGCTCCAGGCAATGGCTTCCTTCTTGAAGTAATCGCCAAACGAGAAATTGCCCAGCATCTCGAAGAACGTGCCATGGCGCGCGGTCTTGCCGACGTTTTCAATATCGCCCGTACGGATGCACTTCTGGCAGGTTGTGACGCGGTGGCGCGGCGGCTCCTGCTCGCCGGTGAAATACGGTTTCATTGGCGCCATACCGGAGTTAATCAGCAGAAGCGACGGGTCGTTCTGCGGAATGAGAGAAAAACTCGGCAGGCGGAGATGGCCTTTGGTCTCGAAGAACTTCAGGTACATTTCGCGCAGTTCATTTAATCCTCTGTACTGCATAACATTTATCCTCCAAAATATTAAATTGACAAAAAGAAAAGCCTCCGCCCGGACGATGTCAGGGGCGAAAGCATACTTCCACGGTACCACCCTGATCTGCGAAAAAAAACGCATCTCAGCGATCCGGTATCGGGGATCAGACGGCCTGCTTTCACAGGCTGCTCGGAAGTGGCTGTTTTCCCGGCTGAACAAGGGCTTACACCGCTTCCCTCTCTCTTTGGATCAGCCGGCCGGAAAACTCGTTTCCTCATCGCATTGTCATGTTTGCTTATTTATTATGACACCGTTTGCGGGTTTTGTCAACAAAAAACCGGCCGAAAGGCCGGTTTTTTGAAAGAAGAAAGTAGAGAGTAAGAAGTGGAAAAGTCAGGTTGACGGGGTCTCATCAGGACGTGTAACCTTTTTGACCCATTTCCAGCTGCGCAGCCGGATAACAACCGGAATTGCTTTGTAAAGCTGATCCCATTTGAGCAGGAAGAACACGACAGCCGGCGCGCACTTCCACCAGAACGCTGCCATTGCGGAGAACGGGACAACGATCAGCCACATGCTGGCAAGATTCATTTTAGCACTGAACGAGGTATCACCGCCGCCGCGGATGATGCCGTTATCACATGCCATCTGATAGGCCGTGCCGACTGTTGTTATTGCCAGTATCAGCATAAACTGCATGGATAATTCATAGGCGGTATCGGTCAGCGAGCCGCCGAAGATCATGAGAATCGGCTCGCGGAGCAGGAAAATCAGCAGGCCGGAGAAGATGCCGATGATAATGAAGAGGACCTGCAGCGTGTTTACCAGCGGGTGCAGACGGTCTTCGTTGCCTTCGCCGATTGTCCGGCCGACAACGATACCGGAGGCCGACGCCGCGCCATAGGCTACGACGGACAGCACCTGATATACCTGCACAGCGATTGCATTTGCAGCAGTCACATCTCCGCCCAGATGGCCGAGGATACCGGTCTGAACCATCTGCGCTACGCCCCACAGTGCCTGATTAATCAGGACAGGTGAAGAAACACGGGTATAATCGCGGATATAGCTTGTATCAATATGCAGCAGCTTTTTCAGCGTAAGGTTGAGCTTGTGCTCTTTGAACTTCAGATAGTAAATGACAATCAGCAGTTCCACGCAGCGGGATACCAAAGTCGCAATCGCCGCACCGCGCACGCCGAGTTCCGGGAAGCCGAAGTTGCCATAAATCAGGCAGTAGTTCAGGCAGACATTGATGACAAGCGTCGAACCCGAAATCATATAGCCGATCTTGACAATGCCAATCGACCGGAGTGAGGCGACTAGGATGTTGGTTACAGTAAAGATTACATATGTAAAGCAGATGATCTGGAAATACTTTGCGCCTTCCGCAATAACCGCAGGATCATTTGATAACAGGGACAACAGCTGCGTCGGGAAGAACAGCACGATCACAAACATCAATATGGCTAACGAGCCGCCGAAGCGCAGCGCTACGCCAATAATATGCGGGATCGGCTCCAGCTTACCCTTGCCCCAGTACTGGGAGCCCAAAACAACGGCGCCTTCACCTGCGCCGACAACCAGCATCTGCAGCAGGTACTGTACCTGATTGCATAAGCTCACGCCACCCATCGCGTCCTGGCTGTATCGGCCGAGCATGACGGTGTCCATCATGTTTACGCCATAAGTGAGCAGGTTCTGCAATGCGAGCGACAGCGCAAGGATCATAAATGATTTATAAAACGTCTTTTCCTTAATCATTTCAAAAATCCCCCTTTGCGAAGGCTGCAAGCGGTCTTCGCGCTTTATTTTTGATCTATAGCAAGCATACAGAAAAAAAGAAAATCCTGCAATAACAAAACACTGCAATTTATTTATATTTTGTGCTATTATTAAAAGGAAGGATGTGAAGTAAGTGAAGGTCTTAAATGAACCGGGTGTGCTCGCACGTTCGGAGCGTTTTTTTTCCACGCCGTCAGCAACCGCGCGGGGGCTGTTTTTCTATGTGACCCGCGTCGGGCATTATTATTACGATGCACGTTATAATTTTCTTGACAGCTGCGATGTGGCGCGGCTGGAAAGCCATAAAAACTACTACCTTACCTATATCCGTTCGGGTTCCATGCATTTCGAGACCGGGCAGCGGTTTACCGCGGAGCGCGGACAGGTTGCACTGGTTGACTGCCATAAGCGGCATCGGTTTTATACTTCGGGCGACGCCGAGGCCATGTGGATACACTTTGACGGCGCAAATTCCGCTGCTTTTTTTGAACAGATCATTGCGTTCCGCGGCGGAAAACAGGCATTTGATCCTGCGGCGGACGGCCGCATCGAGCAGGAAATGGCGCAGATCATTTCCGGCCTGCGCACCGCGAGCATGAGCGAGGTGGATTGTTCACAGCGGATTTACCGGATTCTGTGTTCCCTGCTGTTTCCCCAGCCACAGGCCGGCGGCCTTTCCGACAACAGTGCGATTACCAAAGCGGTGCAGTACATCAATGCGCATCTGTTCGAATCGCTCTCGGTTGAACGCGTCGCGCATGCGGTCAACCTCAGCCCCTCTCACTTTTCCAGGCTGTTCCGCAGCACAACCGGGTTTTCTCCGCATGAGTATATCATGCTGCACCGGATCGACGAGGCCAAGGCGCTGCTGCAGTCAACCAACCTTTCCGTTAAAGAAATTGCCTTCCGCGTCGGATACCATAGCGAAGTAAATTTTATCACTGCATTTACGGACAAAACCGGCACTTCCCCAACGCAGTTCCGCAAGAACACCCTGTAACAGGCCCGGATATGGCGACAGGCGGCAGGAAAACCTGCCGCCTGTTGTTTTTTCATTATTCAGCGACAATCACACGGATTTTGCCGCCGTCTTCCGCCGCCCTGTTGGCATAAACGCGGAAGGAAGAGTAATTGGATTTTGCGCTCTGAAGCGAGATGAATTCGCGGCGAGCGGAGACATACACACCGATATCATCCGCCAGCTCGTAATAACCATCACTGGTGCGCACACCGGTTGAGCCGTCGAACGCAGCAAGATCCACCGTATCGACAAGCGTCAATTCCAGCGTATCCAGGCCGCTGTTGACGATACTTGCATTGGTCGAATATCCCTTAGGAATACCAACCGGCCGTCCGCTCAGGCCGCCCGGCAGGGCATTGACCCGATAACTGCTTTCTACCGTTTCCGAGCCGTTCCAGTAGCGCATGACAACCGCATTGGTGTAGGTATAACGATCCGGGTTTGCATCCATATAGTCCTGCTGCTCGTCGGACGACAAATCCTCCCACGGCGTACCATCTACGGCTTCCGGCTCATTAAACGCCCCTTTCACACGATCACCGAACCCGATACCGTAAATCCAGCTGTCGCCGGTCACATCGCCCAGCACAATATTGGTGATCGTGCCGGCGCTGTCGGACGTTGTATAGCGGATCTGACTCGACGGCACGCTTGCAGCATTGATATCCGAAACCGCGATTGCTGACAACGGCGCGCCGGAAATGACTTCTTCATAAACACGAACCCGCGGGGACACTGTCTTGTCTCCCAGCCTGCCATCGGCTACCGTCCAGTTACCCGAAGCCTTGCCGGAAAGATCGCGCTTGGTCAGGTAAACCGAGCCGTTGTTGGACTGACCTACTGTGACCAGACGGCCCATCAGGCCGCTCAGGTCATCTGCGCTGACCGTGATGTCCCGGAGCGTCAGACCATTCATCAGAGATACCGTGGCCTGGTTGCCATCAAGACCAGTGACTACGCCCTGCATATCTGCACTGACCGTACTCTTGGGAAAAGCCGCTGCCACATCGCCTGCCGTATTAAACAGCAGGGTAATATAGTCGTTCAGCTTAATATTGGCAAAGGTAGCGGCAGCGCTGTCCGAAATGGCATAGGTTTGCCCAAACATGGTAACCGACTGCGGATAATTATAGGTCGGTGTGCCTGCCGTATACTGGCCGCTGATTTTTGCATCAGATACAAGCGCCTGCTTGTTTGCGGTGTCAAGCGTCACCACATCATACTTCTTCAATTTTGAACGGTCAACCACGACGCCGTTCTTGACAATTTCATATTCCGCCGGAATATTAGCAGAAGTCGCAAGGCCATAGACAAACGAATTCCCGCTTCCGGACGAGACCTGCGGTAGCACTGCCATCAGCACCTGCGAGCCGTATTCATCATAGTAAACGGTCAGCGTGTCGCCCTGCTGGATGCCGGACCACATCTCCGCAAAGGTACCGAGTTTATGCCCTTCCCTTGCGATGTACACTTCTGCGCTGCGGTTCGGACGGAGCGTCTGGGTTTCGGTCTGGATGCTGTCCGCTGAAACACCGGTCACCTGATAGGTTTCCGTCCGGTTCCCGTTGGGGATCAGGCCGAGCGCCACATTGTTCCCATCTTTTCCGATAACAATGGTGCCGTAAACGCCAATCGAACTGCTGTCCAGCGTGCCGGAGGTTCTGCGCGGCGTGGCGCTGACCGTCCCAGCCTCAAAGAAGATCGCCTCATTCGGCGCAAGCGAGCTGTCGGTTTCACTGGTCGCCAGCAGGATGCAGTCTTCAATGGTAGAGGAGGCCACTTTGTCAAGCAGCATGCCGCTTCCCTCACCCTTGAGGGAGGTACCCAGTGTATTGAGCAGCATGATTGCTGCATCCGAACGCTTGACTGCCGACTTCGGATCGGTAGAGGATACCCCGTCGGTCAGCCCGAGAGACTGTGCGCGGGCGATGTAATCCGCGGGCCAGAACGGGCCGATGTCTTCTTCGGTATAGCCCAGCATACGAAGCAGCATGGTGCACACTTCGCCGAAATTGACGGTTTTATCCGGTCCAAATGTGCCGTCCGCATAGCCGCGGATGATGGCCTGCTCTTTCAGGTCCGGATGACGCACGGCCGCATTGATATACTGCGCTGCCCAGTGCGTGTTTTTGACATCCGGGAAAATCGTATAGCTTCCATATGCGCTGACATCAGAAAATCCCATCGTAGTAACTGCCATTTTGCAGAACTGCGCACGGGTCAGCGAGCCGTTCGGATTGAACTGGTTATTTCCCATACCCTGCATGATGCCGAGTGCATCCAGGATAGCGGCAGTCTGTGCAAGCTTGCTGTCTGAAATATCCGAAAATGCCGCGGATGCAGGAGCAAAAGTAAAGACCAGCGCCAAACAGATGCTGAGGATTCGTTTTTTCATTTTTCCTACCTCCTTTATTGGGTGCGCAGCGCGTCAACCGGCTGCAGATTGGACGCTTTGTTCGCCGGATACAGGCCGAAAACAATGCCCAGCAGCGCGGAGAACAGGAACGCACCGATCATCAGGCCAACGGACGGCAGCACGGTAAACTGTTCAACAGCAGGCATATAGCTGCTTTGCAGCTGCCCTAACAGAAGGTTGCCGATGATTGCTGACAGGAAACATCCCAAAACAATGCCAATGATGCCGCCAAAGCACGAAACAACCGCCGCTTCAATCAGAAATTGCCCAATGATATCGCGTTTGCG
The DNA here is from genome assembly GCA_900557315.1 of uncultured Butyricicoccus sp. Lineage (GTDB taxonomy): Bacteria > Bacillota > Clostridia > Oscillospirales > Butyricicoccaceae > Agathobaculum. Next base: position 11,437 of record USSI01000006.1, read on the forward strand.
CGCGCCGATCGCCATGCGGATGCCGATTTCGCGTGTACGCTCGGTAACTGAAACCAGCATGATATTCATGATACCGATGCCGCCGACAAGCAGTGAGATACTTGCAATACCACCGCCCAGGAGCGCCAGCATGTTGGTGGAGGACTCGGACTGCGCCTGCCATTCACTGTTGGAATAGGCGCTGAAATAGCCGCCGTTGTTCTCGCACCTGGTCTGCATGAATTCTGGCAAAAGGGTACCTGTCAGCTCGGGGATATCATCTTCAGTTGCAGCCTTGATGACATACTGTTTGTCTGCCATGCCGCTCACACTCATCATGCTGTTCTGCAGCGTATATGGCATGACAATCAGCTGGTCTTCTGTGTTGAGCTTGCCGTCATATTTCCCTTCGTAGACACCTATGATCTCGAAACTCTTTCCGCCGATGCGGAGCTTCTGGCCCAGCGGGCTCATAGCGCCGAAAAAGTATTTACGGATGGTTTCGCCGATTACGCATACCCGCGCACGGCTGGTACAGTCTGCCGCGGATATATCGCGCCCGGCGGAGATGGTATGGCTGGTTACCTCGCCATAATCCTGATTGCCGAAATACATATAAGTATAGCTGTTTTCATTGGACAAGGTCTGCGAACGGTATTGGATGCCGTCGCTCTGCCAGTCGTAATATTGAGTCTGCGGCGACCATGCGGCAACCTTGTCCGCAAGTTCGGTATCCAGGTATTCCTCAAAATCCTCCCAGTCCCGGCTTTTTGCACACCAGCCATAAACATCAATACGGTTGACACCCATGGCCTCGTATTGCAGACGCTGGAGTTTGCTGGTGCCCTGAATGGAGGCAACAATGGCGATGACCGAAGCCACGCCGATGATAATGCCCAGCATGGTCAGGATAGAGCGCACCTTATTGTTCATGATGGATTTGAATGCCATGCGTACGGTCTGCATCCAGTTCATGCGCCGCTCCCCCCTTCCACGGGCGCATCCGAGATAATATGGCCGTCCTGAATGGTGACAATCCGCTTTGCCATTTGCGCAAGGTGGTTGTCATGTGTAATCAGAATGATCGAAGTCCCCTGCTCATTGAGCGCGGTCAACTGTTTCATAATATCCAGGCCGGAAGCCGAATCCAGATTGCCGGTCGGCTCGTCCGCCATGATGATCGGCGGTTTTGCCGCGACCGCGCGTGCGATTGCAACGCGCTGCTGCTGGCCGCCCGACATTTCACCCGGGCGGTGGTCCATACGGTTTTCCAGCCCGACCGAAGCCAGGGCCTCTTTCGCCAACGTACGGCGCTCTTCCCGGCCGAGGCCGCGGTAAATCAGCGGCAGTTCGACATTCTCGAGCGCGGTCAGCGCCGGGATCAGGTTAAAGCCCTGAAAGATAAAACCGATCTCACGGTTCCGGATGCCGGAGAGCACGGAAGGCTTCATGTCGCTGACCGCCTGCCCGTCGAGATAGTAGGTGCCATAGGTCGGGATGTCCAGGCAGCCGAGGATGTTCATCAGCGTGGACTTACCCGAACCGGACTGTCCCAAGATGCACAAGAATTCGCCCCACTTCACAGTCAGCGAGATATTGTCAAGGGCCCGGACCTCATTTTCACGTCCTTCATTATAAATTTTGCTCATCTGCCGGACGTCGATCAGCAGTTCGGAAGCTGCAGTTTCAGATCTGATTTCCGCGGCCGGAGGCGCTTTTTTACCAAACATAGCGCCCTCCTCAGCCAACTGCTACGCCCATATCCATGCCCATGTCCGCATAGAGATCCTGCGGCCCGGCCAGATAGACCGTTGTGCCTTCGTCAATCCCCCAGAGGATTTCCGTATTGGTCGAATCCGAGATACCGATCTCAACCGGCACCAGATAATAGCCTTCCGGAATCCCTTCCGTACCCTCGGGGATGGTCAGAGTCTCCGCGAACGGGATTTCCTCTCCGTTCTCATCGAGAAGCGGCTGTGCAAATACCGCTGTGCCGTCCTCGGTGTTGACGATAGCACTCGAAGGCACCATCAGGCAATCCATCGAAGAAGCGGTGGTGATCTGGTAATCCACCATCATGCCGCTGTAGATCGACTGGCCTTCGATCGGGTCAATGGCAATCACCGCGCGGAAGGTCGGCATGCTGCCCTGGCCGCCGCTTCCATCCTGTGTCGGTTCGAGGGCAACCGATTCAACAACACCGGTCAGCATCAGCTGCGAGCCGTCGTAAGTATACATATTCATCGTAGCGGGCAGGCCTTCCTGCACTGCACCGACATCGGTGGACATCACATCTGCATTGACCACGATATCATTAAGGTCTGCAACCACAACCAGCGCATCTGTCCCTGTAATTTCCTGATCTTCCACCGCGTTCAGGCTGACGACCACACCGTCGATCGGGGATTCGATCGTCGAATCGGCAATCAGGTCGCGAAGCTCAGAAATGCGGGCCTGCTTTTCCGTGACCTGGCGCTGTGCCGTAGTCACGCCATTGCGCGCCGTGGTCACGCCGCTCTGCGCGTTTTTCACCTCATCCTGTGCAGAATCGCTCGACAGGCGCATGATGGTAGCGCCGCTGCTGTAGCTGTAATAGTCGATGCCATTCATTGAGGTGATCTCACCGCTGACCTGCGCGGTTACAGCCTCTTCGCGGCTGTATTCCAGCGTACCAGCCTCCGCAGGATAAACCGTGCCTGCACTGCCGGCGGAAACAGTGGCGGTTGCCGTCATCCCCTTGGTCAGCGTGCCGGGGTTATCGACCGAAATGACCACACGGAACACCTTGACACCGTCGCTCGAAACGCGTTCGGTTTTTTCTACCTCGGAAACCGTACCGCTGACTTCGCTCATGGCGGACGGGATGGAAACGGTTGCGCCCTGGCCGGACTGAATATCATTGATATAGGCAGAACTGAAAAGCAGGGACAGCTTCATTTTGCTGTCATCCACCATATAGCCGATCACTTCGCCCTCGCTCACCTGCTGGCCAACCCGGTAAGTCGTGCTGCTGCCTTCCTCATCGGTTACCGGGATGATTTTTCCAGTAAAGGGAGCAGTTACATTCAGTTTGCTCAACTGATTTTGTGCGGTGTTGAGGGTGTTCTGTGCGCGTGTCACCTCCGCCTGCGCTTCGGTTACCGCACGCTGGGCATCGGCCAATTCATCCTGCGCGGTTTCCAGTTCATTCCGCGTTTCAGTGGGGTTGACAACAATCAGCTCATCCCCTTTTTTGACCTCGTCACCGACTTCCACCAGAACTTCAGTGACCGTACCCTTCAGGTCGCGCCCGAGCTCCTCGCGCTTTTTCGCCGCCGTGACGCCGCTGCCCTCTATGTAGGTTTCCAGCATACCGCGGGTGGCGACTGCAGTTGTGTTTACTGTTTCCTCGCTTCCCGCGTTGCGCGTTTTCAACACAAGGAATACGCCTGCTGCAATCAGCGCGACAATGACAGCAATACCAATGCCGATACGGACACCGCGGTTTAACTTGCTTTTCTTTTTGTTCATTTTGTCCGCGTATTTGTTGCGTTTTGGCGGCTCCCCACTGCTGTTGGACGTATCAGGTGCCGGAGATGCGGCATTCGTAGAGACGTCGCTGCCAGCCTTTGCGATATGCGCGCCGCCCTTGGAAACAGGTTGTTTCTGCTGCTTGTTTTCTTCACTCATAAGTATTTTCCTTTCTCTGCTCTATCCTGATTTTGCGGAGAATTTCCCCATTGATTACATTTTCGATGATGGATCATGCAAGAAGCGATCCAAAGAAAGCGTACACCTTTTCGGGAAGCTTGTCCAAAGGAACGTCGTTAACAAACACCGCATCATAGTTATACGCGGTTACGCCGTCATCAGAACGGTTGCCTAACGGACCTCGGGCCTGTTCCAGTGCCGGCCGGCGCACCAGTATTGTCCGGCAGCCCTTCCCCACCGCATTCCGGAAACGTTCAATTTCCTCCGGCTCCCGGATGTGGACGAAAAGCAGCTGCTGATCGCTCTGTACAAACCGTGCATACTGCTCCATGCAGTAACAAAAGGGCAGGTCGTTGAATTCGGTACAAGCTTCTTTCAAACGGGAAAGGAAACGCCGGGATTCGGGTGTCTTGACCCCGTCCCAGCCAGCTGCGTATGCCACATCAAGAATTGGAGTAATCGACGAGATGTTTTGCACCCGCCAGAACCGGGCAGCAAGTTCACAAACCGTGTCCTTGCCGACACCGCCGCTGCCGTTGATGACAAATATATGTTTGCCCACCCGGACACCCCCAAAAAAACATGCTTTAGCGATTGTATTTTAGCACAATATATAGGGGTTTGCAAGCATTCACGAAAACAATATGGCTATTTTGCTGCAAGGAAATCATATGACGGGAGGATTTGGCGAGTACTGCTGTATACATTTTTTAATGATATCCGTGTGCTTGGGAGGTTTTGTTTTTCAACTAATTTCCAAAAATTACTGGTAAAAAACAACAAAATATTTACGCTCGGTTTGTAATTGACTTTTTGCTCGGTGCGTCATATCATTCTATTATATAACTTCCATGGAGGAGGGAAATCCTTGAGCCGTTTATCCATTGCGACGCCTGGGCGGGCGCAGACCGTTGTCGAAGGCCTGTATCGTGACGTCGAACATCGTATCAGCGCCAGTCCTCCGGGGCTATGCCCGGTTGATATGGCGCTTTCTTTCCTGCGCCTTTGTCATGCGCAGACCTGCGGCAAATGTGTGCCTTGCCGAATCGGGTTAGGGCAGCTCACAACGCTGCTGGAGTCTGTTCTGGACTCCACCGCGTCTCTTGAAACCATTGACTTGATTGAAAAGACCGCGCGCGTGATTCAGGATACTGCTGATTGCGCGATTGGCTATGAAGCGGCGCGTATGGTGCTGCAGGGCGTGCAGGGTTTTCGTGAGGATTATGTCTCCCACGTGCAGCACGGCCGCTGTCTGTATGGACTTAACCAGCCGGTGCCCTGCGTGGCGCTGTGCCCTGCCGGGGTGGATATCCCGGGCTATATCGCGCTGGTGCGTGCAGGCCAGTATAATGATGCTGTGCGCCTGAGCCGTAAGGATAATCCGTTCCCAACCGTTTGCGGCTATGTTTGCGAGCATCCCTGCGAAGCCCGCTGCCGCCGCCGCATGGTGGACGACGCAGTCAACATCTGCGGAATCAAGAGGTTTGCGTGCGACCACGCAACCGACTGGACTGCCCCGCCGTGTGCTGAGCCGACCGGTAAGAAAATCGGTATCATCGGCGGCGGCCCTTGCGGCCTTTCCGCTGCCTATTTCCTGTCGCTGATGGGACATCAGGTCGTCGTGTATGACCAGCGGCCCAAGCTCGGCGGCATGCTGCGCTATGGCATTCCGGATTACCGTCTGCCGGCCGAAAAACTGGATGCGGATATTGAATTCATCCTGTCCACTGGTATCGAAGTACATACCAATACCGCGATCGGACAGGATATCCCGTTTTCCGATATTGAAAACCAGTATGATGCCGTTTATATTGCAATCGGTGCACATAACGATAAAAAGCTTGGTATTGAGGGCGAAAACAGCGAGGGAGTCTATTCTGCTGTCCGTCTGCTGCGGGACATTGGCGAGGGCAGGGTGCCGGACTTCCGGGGCAAGCGCGTATGCGTGGTCGGCGGCGGCAACGTGTCTATGGACGCAACCCGTACCGCAATCCGCCTGGGCGCGCAGTCGGTAACCTGTGTATATCGCCGCCGCATCAACGATATGACTGCGCTGGCTGAGGAGATTGAGGACGCGCAGAGCGAAGGCTGTCAGATTCTGCCGCTTCAGGCGCCCGATCATATCGAAGCGGATGAAAACGGGCATGTCACTGCATTGTGGACGCGGCCTCAGATTATCGGCGCCTATGGATCGGACGGACGGCCTCGTCCCAATGATGCAGACGCACCGCTGTTCCGCATTCCGTGCGATATTGTCATCGTAGCTATTGGACAGGCGATTGATGCCCAGCCCTTTGAGCAGGTCACACCAGTCGTGCGCGGCAGGATACAGGCAGAATCCGATGCTTTTGTTCCGAATACGCCGCATGTTTTTGCGGGCGGCGACGCAGTCACCGGCCCTGCAACGGTTATCCGTGCGGTTGCAGCAGGCAAGGTTGCTGCCGCTAACATTGATACGCATTTAGGGTTCCATCATATTATTGAATCCGACGTGGACATCCCTGCCCCGCATCTGACCAATTCCCCTGCCTGTGGCCGTGTCGAACTGCGCAACCGCCCGGTGGGCGAATGCGTTGGCAGTTTCGAACTGGTGAAATGCGGCATGAGCGAAGAGGAGGCGCAGCAGGAAACCTCGCGTTGCCTGCGGTGCGACCATTTCGGCTACGGTATATTTAAAGGAGGGCGTTCATCCAAATGGTAACTGTTACGATCAACGGGGTATCGGTATCAGTTCCCGAGGGCACGACCATTCTGGACGCTGCGGCCTCGGTGGGGATCGAGATCCCCAGCCTGTGTTATTTAAAGGATATCAACGAGATTTCGGCCTGCCGTGTGTGCTGCGTTGAGATCGAGGGCGAAGGCAAGCTTGTGCCTTCCTGCAACAACGTGGTCAGCGAAGGAATGGTGATCCACACCAATTCTCCGCGTGTACGCGAGGCGCGCCGTACGAATGTAGAACTGATTCTGTCCCAGCATGACAACAAGTGTGCCACCTGTGTCCGCTCGGGTACCTGCCGCCTGCAGAAAGTGGCAAATGATCTGGGTGTGCTGAATATTCCCTACCCGCCCGATCTGGCGCGCGGCAAAAAAACATTCTGGACAACCACGTTCCCGCTCTACCGCGATGCCAACAAATGTATCAAGTGTATGCGCTGTGTGCAGATATGCGACAAGGTGCAGTCACTCTCTGTATGGGACGTAAGCGGTTCCGGTTCACGCACCACGATTGATGTGTCGGAAAACCGCTTTATTAAGGAATCCGACTGCTCGCTCTGTGGCCAGTGCATTACCCATTGCCCCACCGGTGCACTGCGTGAGCGCGACGATACTGCGAAGGCATTCGCAGCCCTGGCGGCACCGGATAAGGTGACGATTGTGCAGATTGCGCCCGCGGTACGCACCGCTTGGGGCGAAGTGTTTGGCATGGAAAGCGGCGCGGCAACCGTCGGTCAAATGGTAACTGCCCTGCGGCAGATGGGGGCCGACTATGTATATGATACTACGTTTTCTGCTGACCTGACGATTATGGAAGAAGGTACGGAACTGCTGCACCGTCTGCGGGATGGGGACCTGGCCGTTCAGCCTATGTTTACTTCCTGCTGCCCGGGCTGGGTGCGCTTCCTGAAGTCCCAGTATCCCGAGCTGACCGGACGGCTGTCCACTGCCAAATCCCCGCAGCAAATGTTCGGTGCGGTAACGAAAACCTGGCTTGCGGAACGTCTGAACCTTGATCCGAAGGATATCGTCAGCATTTCCATCATGCCATGCGTAGCCAAAAAAGCAGAGAATGAGCTGCCTGGCATGCAGTCTGAAGTGGGATGTGACGTTGACCTTGTGCTGACTACACGTGAGCTTGCGCGCATGGTGCGTGCAGAAAACATCGAGGTGGCCCACTTGGAAGAATCTGCGTTTGACTCCCCGCTGGGTGATGGCACCGGTGCAGGCGTGATCTTCGGTGCGACAGGCGGCGTCATGGAGGCTGCACTGCGGTCCGCGTATTTCCTCACTACCGGCGAAAACCCGCCTGCGGATGCGTTCCGCGAGGTACGCAGTGATGGACAAGTGCGCGGCTGGCGTGAAGCAACCTTTGACCTCGCTGGTACGCCGGTTCGCTGCGCGGTAGCAAGCGGGCTTAGAAACGCACGCCGTCTGATCCGGGCGCTCAAACGCGGGGAAGTGCAATATGAGTTTGTTGAGATCATGGCCTGCCCGGGCGGCTGCGCAGGCGGCGGCGGTCAGCCGGTGGACGGCAGTGACCGGGAAAAAGCAGAGTCGCGTGGTGCAGTTCTGTATGATCTTGACCGCATGTCGGAACTGCGTTTCTCGCATGAAAACCCGGCGGTTCAGGCATTGTATCGTGAATATCTGGATGAACCCTGTTCGGAAAAGGCGGAACATCTGCTTCACTGCGATCATTTTGCATGGCAGATGCCAAAACATCAGTCATAAATAGTAGAAAAAGGCCGACATTCCAAAGGAATGTCGGCCTTTGCTTTGTGTTTTCTTGTATGGAAGGAATTAATACATACCAGCCATATCAGGTGCTGCCGGCGCGGGAGCGATCGGCTCCTTCTTGTTTGCAACAAGGCTCTCGGTGGTGAGGACCATTGCGGCAACAGAAGCAGCGTTCTGCAGAGCAGAGCGGTTAACCTTAGTCGGATCGACAATGCCGTTTGCGATCATATCGCCATAGGTCTCGGTCGCTGCATCAAAGCCATAACCGACCTTGCCGCAGTTCTTGACCTTGTCTACTACAATAGCGCCTTCAATGCCAGCATTGAACGCGATCTGAGCCATCGGAGCCTCCAAGCCGCGCGCAACAATCTGCATACCGGTCTTTTCGTCGCCCTCAGCGGTTTCAGCCAGCGCTTCTACTGCTGCAATCGCATTTACATATGCAACGCCGCCGCCAGCAACAATGCCTTCCTGAACAGCCGCGCGGGTTGCGTTGAGTGCGTCCTCAATGCGCAGCTTCTTTTCCTTCATTTCGGTCTCAGTTGCAGCGCCAACCTTGATTACCGCTACGCCGCCGGCAAGCTTCGCCAGGCGCTCCTGCAGCTTTTCACGGTCAAATTCCGAAGTGGTGCGCTCGATTGCGCCGCGGATTTCAGTGATACGGTTAGCGATTGCCTGCTTATCACCAGCGCCGTCTACGATCGTGGTGGTCTCCTTGGTGACCTTGATCTGGCGTGCAGTACCCAGCATATCCATCGTAGCGTCCTTGAGCTCGATGCCGACTTCCTCGGAGATTACGGTGCCGCCCGTCAGGATGGCGATGTCACGCAGCATATCCTTGCGGCGGTCGCCGAAGCCCGGGGCCTTAACAGCAACACAGGTAAACGTACCACGCAGGCGGTTAACGATCAGCGTAGACAGTGCCTCGCCCTCGATATCCTCTGCAATAATCAGCAGCTTCTTGCCGGACTTGACAACCTGCTCGAGGATCGGAAGCAGTTCCTGAATATTGGACAGCTTCTTATCGGTAATCAGGACAAGTGCGTCGTCCAGATTTGCTTCCATCTTCTCGGTGTCGGTGCACATATAGGGGGTAACATAGCCGCGGTCGAACTGCATGCCCTCAACAACCTCGGAGTAGGTCTCCGCCGTCTTGGACTCCTCAACCGTGATAACGCCGTCAGTCGAAACCTTTTCCATTGCCTCGGCGATCAGCTTGCCGATCTCGTCGTCGCCGGAAGAGATTGCGCCGACACGGGCGATGTCATTGGTGCCGTCAACAGCCTTGGAGTTCTTGGCAATCGCCTCAACAGCTGCATTGACTGCCTTGGAAATACCGCGGCGCATAACCATCGGGTTGGCGCCTGCCGCTACGTTCTTCAGGCCCTCGCGTACAAACGCCTGCGCCAGAACAGTTGCAGTGGTGGTACCGTCGCCGGCCACGTCGTTGGTCTTGGTCGCAACTTCCTTGACAAGCTGCGCACCCATGTTTTCAAAAGCGTCGTCCAGCTCAATTTCCTTAGCAATGGTAACACCGTCGTTGGTAATCAGCGGTGCGCCGAAATTCTTGTCCAGAACCACGTTGCGGCCCTTCGGACCGATCGTAACCTTAACGGTATCGGCGAGCTGGTCAATGCCGCGCTGCAGCGCCTTGCGCGCGTCCTCGCCGTAAATAAGCTGTTTCGCCATGATAAATTACCTCCTCGAATTACTCAACAATCGCAAGAATGTCACTCTGGCGGACGATGATGTAAGTCTCGCCGTCCAGCTTGACCTCGGTGCCGGTGTACTTGCCGGTGATGACCTTCTGGCCCTTCTGAACTTCCATCTTGACTTCCTTGCCGTCTACTACGCCGCCCGGGCCGACTTCGATGATTTCGGCAACCTGGGGCTTCTCCTGCGCAGACGCGGTGAGGATGATGCCGCTGGCGGTCGTTTCCTCCGCCTCGACCATTTTGATAACAACTCGATCGCAAAGGGGCTTGAGTTTCATAACGGATTCCTCCTATAAGAAATAAGATTAACCAATTCAGGGGTTAGCACTCTTTTTGCCTGAGTGCTAACTTCGAGTATTATATTACATCAACTCTCACAAATACGCAAGAGGTATTTTGGAAAATCCCCCACAAATTTTATGAAATTTTTGTGAATCCGGTTGCAGCGGTGCGATCCACTTTAGCAGACGGCCGCGGCGAGTGCTTGAAATACATATGCAGCTCGCATTTAATCATGCCGTTATACAGCTTGCGGCGTTTGTCTGCCGGACGGCCGTAGCAGC